>JBGVGP010000153.1:0-9117 GCA_045121735.1 Acutalibacteraceae bacterium | reverse complement strand
TTTACAACCTTGATATAGTCATCTGCAAAGCCTACAAGAGCAAAGCAGAACGCCATAAGAATACCTGCAAAAAGTCTTGTCATCTGCTGAGTACGAAGCACCTCAAGAGAAGAAAAAGCGTAAAAGCCTGTGGTCTTACATACTATAAGGGCAACTGCAGTTGCAAAGATTATACCTATGATAAACATTATACCGCCCATTGTGGGTGTACCCTGCTTTTTAGCATGCCACTTGGGACCGATATCCATAAGAATATTCTGGCCGAATTTAAGCTTATGAAGAACAGGGATAAGGAAATATCCGAGCACTGCTGTAACAGCAAGTGAGAGAACAAAGCTTATTATTGCTGCAATATTGATGTTCATTTTAAAACGTTCCTTTCAATTTATCTTTCATATTAATATTAACTGTTTCTATGGAGAAAAAAGTCTCTGACTATCTCCCTTTCATCAAAGGGAATTTTTTCGTCACCTATCTGCTGACTTGTCTCGTGACCTTTTCCTGCTAGAAAAATAATATCACTCTTTCCTGCCCTTTGCAAGGCATATTCAATAGCTTTTTTTCTGTTTTCGTGAATATACACATTTTTTTTGCCTTTTTTCATACCCGAAAGAATATCGTTTATGATTTCATAGGGCTCCTCGTGACGGGGATTATCGTCCGTGAGTACGACCGTATCGGAAAGCTCGGCAACTATTGCTCCCATTTTTCCGCGTTTTTCACGGTCACGGTTTCCGCCGCAGCCGAAAACGGTAATAAGCTTACCCTTTTTTATGCTTTTGAGAAAAAGCAGGCTTTTTCTTAAAGAATCCTCTGTATGTGCATAGTCGATTATTACCGTAAAGGGAGCATCGACACTTACAAATTCCATTCTGCCCTTTACCGAGTAAAATTGACGCAGACCCTCGGCGCAGGAGAAAAGGCTGACGCCCGCTTCAAGGCAGGCGGCTATAGCCGCAAGGGAGTTTTCAACGTTGAAGCTTCCCGGAACCATAAGCTTAATTCTGTGAATTATGCTGTCGCCTACAAAGGCATAGTCCGTGCCGTCCTGTCTGTAATCTATACACCTTGCAGTGTAGGTTGCCGAATCGTCATAAAGGGAATAGGTTATGCACCTTCCCGCCGAGGCGTCAATGAAATCCTGCTTCGAAGCATCGTCGTGGTTTATGATGCTGACAGATGCATTTTTAAAAAGCATCAGCTTTGCTTCCTTGTAGTTTTCTATTGTTTTATGGTAATCGAGATGGTCACTTGCAAAATTGGTAAGCACCGCCGTCTCAAAATCAAGACCGTAAAGCCTCTGCTGACAAAGTCCCTGTGAAGACGCTTCAATAACACAGAATTCGGCACCTGCGTTTTTCATGCGCTTAAGCATACTGTGAAGACTGAAGCAATCGGGAGTTGTGAGCTCTGCATTCAGCTGTGAATCACAGGTGTTGTTGCTTACCGAGCCTATAAGGCCGCATTTTTTGCCCGACAGAGTAAGAATTGTGTGAATCATTGAGGCTGTTGTGGTCTTGCCGTTTGTACCCGTAACGCCTATGAGCCTGAGGCTCTTATGGCAGTTACCGAAAAAGGTGGCAGATAAAAGGGCAAAGGTTTTTCTCGTATCCTTAACCTTTATACATTCTTCCTCATAGCCTTCATCGGCAATAACAAGCACGGCACCCCTTGAAATAGCATCGTCAACATAGGC
This sequence comes from Acutalibacteraceae bacterium, assembly GCA_045121735.1. GTDB lineage: Bacteria > Bacillota > Clostridia > Oscillospirales > Acutalibacteraceae > UBA6857. The sequence continues at coordinate 7,421 of JBGVGP010000153.1, read as the reverse complement.
GTGTGCATTGGCGTGGCAGATGAAGAGAGTGTTTTTTACACATTTTCTTGAATCGTCCGTTATATATTCTATGTCCTTATCCTCGCCTTTATACGGTATATTCAAGGCACTTAATAATTGAGAGATAAGCATACTTTCCTCCATAAAAATGTTAATCTGTCCGAATGTCTTTGTTTGCAAAATATACGGTTATGCTTGTACCCGAGGCCGTTACACTGCCCTTTTCAAGGCTTTGTGAATAAGCTACGCAGGCACCCTCGTCCGTAGGTCCCGAAAAAATTATGTTAAGTGAGCTTTCCGAGGCAAGAATATTTGCTTCGGATACGGTTTTGCCCGTAAAGTCAGGCACGGTTGTTTCGTCAGTGCCGTCAGCCTTGTCTGTGTAAGCCACAACAACGCCGCCCGAGGAAAGAAACTGTCCTGCGGCAGGATACTGCGAAATAACCTCTTCACCCTGACCTGATATTTTCAACGTAATACCGAGAGAGGCGGCAATATTTCTTGCTTCCCATAAGGCCTTGCCCTCAAGCTCAGGTGCCGTTGTGCTTATTTTTTCAAGCTCCTTTTCAGTATACTCCGGTTTTACGTCAAGATATTCAAGTGTGCTTACAAGCACCTCTTTTGCAACGGGGGCTGCAAGTGCACCGCCGCTTGTTACGTAGCCCTGAGGACTGTCCACACCTATAAGCACGGCAACCTCAGGGTCATCTGCGGGTGCAAAGGCTATGAATGATGCAATATAGGTATTTGTACCCGAATCCAGCTTCTGTGCGGTACCCGTTTTACCTGCCACGCGGTAGCCCTCAAGGTAAGCGTTTTTACCTGTGCCCTCACTTACAACAGACTGCATCATAGAGCGTACCGTTTTACTTGTGCTTTCGCTTATGACGGTGCGTCTTATAACGGGCTCTGTTTTTTCGGTGATATTGCCTTCACTGTCGGCAACTCCTGCCACAAGGTAAGGCTTCATAAGCTTACCGCCGTTTGCTATGGCGCATACGCCGCTTATAAGCTGTAAAGGAGTTATTCTTACGCTCTGACCGAAGGAGGTGCTGGCAAGGTCAACAATGCTCATTTTGTCTTTTTTATGCACAACAGAGATGCTTTCGTTTGCCGCATCTATACCTGTTCTTTCCGTGAAGCCGAAGCTTTCGAAAAACTTATAGTAATTTTCTACGCCGAGCCTTTGCCCGAGGGAAATAAAAAACGTATTGCATGAATTCATAAGTCCCTGACAAAGGGTCTGACTGCCGTGAGCCTTATGATTAGCGCAGTGATAAACCGTATCTGCAACACGGATGGAAGAGGTACAGTTGTGGGTTGTTTTTTCTGTTGCAACACCCTGCTCAAGCGCTGCGGCAAGAGTAAAAATTTTAAAGGTTGAGCCCGGCTCATAGTTGCTTGTAATGCAGAAGCTGTTCCATTTTTCAAAAAGCAGCTCCGAATATTTTTCGTTATATTCCTTTGTGCCCTCGGTAAGGCCCTCAAGGCCTGTCAGCTCCTCATCGGAGAGGACGCGCGGATTGTTAAGGTCAAAGTCGGGCTTGTCGCTCATTGCGAGCACAGCACCCGTATCAACATCCATCACAATGCCGTAAACGCCATTCGCCTTCGTGCTTGAAAGGGATTTTGAAAGAGCGTTTTCAAGAAAGGTCTGGATATTTTTATCAACGGTCAGCACTATTGAATCACCCTGCTTCGGGTCAACAATAGTTTCATAGCCCGATGAGATTTCATTGCCTCTTGAATCCCTTACAGAAAGGATTCTGCCCTCTTCACCCTTAAGCACATCATTATAGTAGCTTTCAATGCCTGTTTCACCGTCACCGTCGGCATTGACAACACCGATAAGCGTCGAGGCAAAATTATCCTCGGGGTAAAGCCTCACATTATCATTTTCATAAAAGAAATAATCTCTCAGGTCAAGGCTTTTATCCGCAGTTATATCGTAGGGTATTTTAAAAAAGGCTTCAAGCTCCCCTCTTTTTTCACTGCCCGTATTTTTTGCAAGGCGCACAGAGGGATTTCCGCTTTTTAAAAGGCTTTCATAAAGCTTTTCTGCCTTTTCACCGGTTATAGCTGAAAGCTGAGAAGAAAGGTATGTAAAGCAGGGTTCCTTTGCATCGGGATGCTTTTTAAAGGCAAGATTAAGCTTGTAGCTGTTCACACATAAATTCCAGGACGAGCAGCTTGTTACAAGGACATTCATATTACAGTCGTAAATTGTTCCGCGTACACCGTTTATCACCGTATCGCGAAGCTGATTGTCAGCCGCACGGACACGGTACTGCTCCCCTTTTGCAAGCATTATATAGGCAACTCTGCCAAGGCAGCCGAAGGTAAGAAGAAATATCATTGCAAAAGCAAGGCTTATCGTTCTGAAGCCGAAGGCTCCCCTTACTCTTCTTTTTACACAGTCCTTTTCAAATCGGCTACTTGCCCGACCGACGGGGTATCTCCTTTGCAAGGTATCAGCCTCCGTAAAAATAATAAGTGTAAAATTCAAAACAGGGGCTGCTTATATGCACGTGCACAAAACAGTCCCCTCGTTTAAAAATCCTTTTCTTTAATATTATTATCTTACGGTCGCTTTTAATATTACTGAAGCTCACTCATATCAACCGAAAATTTTCTCTTTTCCGGAATTTTCTGTAAGCCGAGCTGTTTTTTTGCTATTTTATCAATATTCTGCTTTGCAAGAATATTATCAAGCTGAAGCTTCAGGTTGTTATTTTCTTCAAGGCTTACCTGATATGCCGCGTTAACCTCGGCAAGTCTCTGCTCGGCTGCTTTAACCTGAGCCTGACTTATAAGAGCCATACTGATAACCGCAATAAATGCCGCCGCAATAAGTGAAATTTTTGCAAGGGCTATTTTGAACTTTCTCTGATTTTCTTTTATTACCTGCTGCTTTGTTCTGCCTATACGGCGAAGCTCCGGCTGTGCAGGCGCAGCTTTTTTCTGCGGTGCTGGAGCAGTACGGGGTGCTGCCTGAACAAGGTAATCATCATATATGTTATTGTAATTCATTGCATACTGTGCCATGCAGGCATCACCTCTTCCTTTATTTTTAACTTACTTTATTTTAGTGTAATTTTCTTATACTTCTGAGTGTTGCACTTCTTGAACGGGGATTTGCTTCAATCTCCTGCTCACTCGGTAAAACCTTTTTGAAGGGAAGCTCTCCCTCGGGAGTTTTACCGCAGATGCAGATAGGTGCACTCTTAGGACATTCACAGCCCTTGCAGAATTCCTGAAAAGCTTTTTTAACAATTCTGTCCTCAAGGGAGTGGAAGGTAATAATTGAAAGTCTTCCGTCCTCGTTAAGACAGGAGAACATATCACCAAGGGTGCTCTGAAGCTTTTCAAGCTCACCGTTAACCTCAAGCCTTATTGCCTGGAAGCAGCGTCTTGCAGGGTGGCCGCCCGTTCTTCTTGTAGCGGCAGGAATCGCTTCCTTTATAAGCTCTGCAAGCTCGGTTGTGGTTTCAACAGGCTTTACGCTTCGTGCGGTAATGATATTCTTTGCAATTCTCGGTGCAAACTTTTCTTCACCGTAAATACGGAAAATTCTTACAAGCTCCTTTTCGTCGTAGGTGTTTACAACGTCATAGGCTGAAAGACCCGTCTTGCTCATTCTCATATCAAGAGGAGCATCGTTATGCATGGAGAAGCCTCTGTCAGCCTTATCAAGCTGATGTGAGGAAACACCGAGGTCGGCCATTACGCCATCGACCTTTTCAATACCGAGATTTTCAAGGATATGCTTTAATGAAGAGAAGTTATCGTGTACAACGGTAACGTTAGCTTCACCGCCGATTCTTTCTTTTATAATCTCTATTGCCTCGGGATCCTGGTCAATTGCAATAAGTCTGCCCGTACCCTCAAGGCGCTTTAATATCTCACGGCTGTGCCCTGCTCCACCGCAGGTGCAGTCAACATATGTGCCGCCCTTTTTAACTTCAAGTGAATCAACTGTTTCCTTAAGAAGGACACTTACATGTGAAAATTCCATAAGCTTATCCCTCTTCTGCTGAAGCAAGGAATTTACCCTCACTCATAAGCTGACGGTAAACCTCTTCTTCCTTTTCTACAGCGTCCTCATCGGCTGAATTGCTCTGGCACATCTTTTCAAGGTAATTGTCGTAAGCCTCGGGGCTCATAACCTCAACATAGGAGCCGAAGCCCACAAAGATGCAGCGCTTTTCAAGGCCTGCTTTTTTTGCAATAACGGAGCCTATTGAAATTCTGCCCTGATTATCTACGGTAGCATCATCTGTACCAAGATAAATCTGCGCAAGAAGATTTCTCTTTTTAGCAAGGTTTGAAATACCGTTTACGGGGTCTTCAAACTGTCTTTTGAATTCTTCCTTACTGTAAAGCTGAATTGAGGGGTACTTTTCTGACGGGTAGAGCTTATAATAAAAGCTTTCGCCTAATTCTTCACGGAATCTTGCGGGAACAAAAACTCTGTTTTTTGAGTCCATATTATGCTCAAAGGTTCCTATAAACATAAAAGCACCTCTCCTTCTTAAAAAATCACAAAAGAAGCGGAGACGGGATTTTCCACCACGAAAAACCACAAATCCACTCTGAGATTAACCAATTCACCACTTTTGTGTGCTTTTATTATAATATTACAAGATTTAAATGTCAATGGGTAAATATAAGTTTTTGAGGATTTTTTTGAGGAATTTTTCACAAAAAAAGAAAGGACACGGCAAGCCGTGTCCTTGTGCTTATTAAGTTTGTTAGATTCCTTCCGTCACAGCTTCGCTGTGCCACCTTCCTCATGGAGGAAGGCTTTGCCTTGGCTCCCTCCGAGAGGGAGCTGGATTTTGCGAAGCAAAAGACTGAGGGAGTGAGGGCGGTGGAAAACCACCGCCCGTTAAACATTATTAATTTTAGGACATAGTACCGTCCCCTGTGTTCTTCTTTTGTGTTATAATTGACCGAATTGACTCAACCGTCGGATTAGAAATAAATTCAAACATATAAACTTTTTTTCTCAAAAATAGTTTTTTGTTATTAAGAAATAAAATGATATAACCATTGTCTTTCTCCTCGATAGACAAGCAATTAGTTAATAAGACAGAAACAGTCTTATTTCCACAATAAAAGATCAAATACTCATCAACTATTCCAACTTCATAAGCACTACATATCCAAAATTTATAAATAGCCCTTTTTATTAAAAATATTACACTAAGACTAGCAAGAAATATTAATCGATTAATAAATATCATTTCTACAAAGAAACAAACAAAAATTAAAATAACAATAAATATATCTAAACTAATATTCAAAAAGCGTATTATTATATTTTTTTCATTTTAAGCCTCATTTCACTACAAGCTTTTTACCTGGAAGACAGGGGACGGTTCTCTGTCTTGCTTTTAATCATCTCAGCCATTTTTCAACCAACCCCTTACTTGTTTCCGTTAATCTCACCATTTGTCTTATTGACAAACCTTTATTTCTTAAATCTTCAATAAACTTCTCCTGCTCTGCTTTCGGCAAAGCCTGAAATTCGGTTGCATTTTTACAACCTGAATACAATTCAATTATAGTCTTAGCCTGTTCGTCTGTCAAGCGAACTGTTTCTTGTTCTTCAATCTCCAAGCACTTGTCCGTTTAACCCTCTCCGACGGCAAAGCCGCCACCTCTCCCAAGGGAGAGGCAAGCAACTTAATTTTTACATTTTGTCAAGGCAGAGTACCGTACCATGTATTTTATCAGACACTCATCCGTGTTGACACGCAAGTCTCACTGCATCCATAGCGTCCTTACCGTAATAGGTTGCGCCTATCATATCGGCATATTCCTGTGTAAGCACTGCACCGCCGACCATTGTAACAACCTCGGGGGCTTCCCTTTTAAGAAGCTCCACGGTTTCCTTCATTGCGTCAACAGTGGTTGTCATAAGAGCAGAAAGACCTACAATTTTTGCTTCACTTTCCTTTACTGCTTCAAGGACTCTTTCGGGTGCAACATCTCTGCCAAGGTCGATAACCTCAAAGCCGTAGTTTTCAAGCAGCACCTTGACGATGTTCTTACCTATGTCGTGGATATCACCCTTAACAGTAGCAATAACTATCTTGCCCTTGCTTTCACCCTTTTTGTCACCCATTTTTTCCTTTACTGCCTCAAAGGCGCGCGAAGCCGCCTCGGCACTCATAAGAAGCTGGGGAAGGTAAACGGTCTTTTTCTCAAAGCCCTTACCTACCTCATCAAGGGCAGGGATGATTTTTTCGTTTATCACAGTCATCGGGTCAGTGCTTTCAAGCAATGCTTTTGCCTTTTCATAAGAGGGCTCACGCATACCCTTGACTATGGCATAAACCAGGTCATCAGAGCTTGTCTTTTCAGCTGCAGCCTCTTTTTTCACAGCAGTAATTTCATTCTGCGAGGCAAAGCTGATATAGTCACCACAGCCCTCATCAAGACCCTTGAGTGCCCTGAAGCTGTAATAGGCCTGCATCATAGAAACAGAATTGGGGTTCATTATTGCAAGGTCAAGTCCCCTTTCAAGTGCAAGAGCAAAGAAGAAGGAGTTTGCAACATCTCTTTGAGGAAGACCGAAAGAGATATTTGAAACGCCGAGGCTTGTTTTTACACCAAGCTCATTTTTGATAAGCTCAACGCTTTCAAGAGTGACTCTGCCGCTGTTTTTATCGGATGAAACAGCCATTGCAAGAGGGTCAACGATTATATCTCTTCTGTCAATGCCCTGCTTTTCACATTCAAGGACAATTTTTTCGGCTATTGCAAGTCTGCCCTCAGCTGTATCGGGGATTCCGTTTTCATCAATTGTAAGAGCAATAAGCACGCCACCGTATTTTTTTACAAGGGGCAGAATTTCTGCCATGCTTTCCTTTTTACCGTTTACGGAATTTATAAGCGGCTTACCGTTATATATGCGCATTGACTTTTCAAGGGAAGATGCTCTTACAGAATCAAGCTGCAAGGGAAGGTCAAGCACTGCCTGCAGAGCCTTAACGCTGTCACAAAGCATTTTATCCTCGTCAATTTCGGGAAGACCTACATTAACGTCGAGTATATGCACTCCCTTTTCCTGCTGCTTAACACCCTCGGTGACAATATAATCAATATCCCCTCTGCGGAGTGCATCCTTGAATTTAGGCTTACCTGTGGGGTTGATTCTTTCACCTATAAGAACAGGACCGTCGCCTATTTCAACTGCATGGGTATAAGAGGACACAAGGGTGTAATTTTTCTTTTCTGCCCTTACAAAAGGAATATCCTTTGTCTTTTCGACTGTTCGTTTTATGTATTCAGGCGTTGTACCGCAGCAGCCACCGAGTATGCCGACACCCATACGGGCAATTTCTGTCATTATATCGGAAAACTCTTCGGCATCAACATCAAATACGGTTTTGCCGTTTTCACTCCTTGGAAGA
>JBGVGP010000152.1:0-2368 GCA_045121735.1 Acutalibacteraceae bacterium | reverse complement strand
AATACTCGACAAGCACGATGCGGCAATGATACTTGCAGCCGTAAGTGACAATGTATTAAAAACAGTCCCCTCTGAATACAGAGGGAAAACAAGAGCAGCAATTTTTAAGGCGCTGCTTATAGAAAGTAACAGGAGGTAATTATTATGTTATGTCAGAACTGTAAGAAAAACGAAGCAACAACTCACATCAAGCATGTAATCAACGGTGAAGCCACCGAAAGCCATTTTTGCCATAACTGCGCAGAAAATCTCGGTGTAGACGGCTTCTTCGATGACTTCTCACTTAATCTGCCGGGTATTTTTTCCTCTTTCTTCGGCGACAGCGTTTTCTCCCTTGGTGAAAGAAGAATGGAAAGATGCGAAAAGTGCGGCTTCTGCTTTGACGATATTATTAAAACAGGTAAGGTTGGCTGTGCTGACTGCTATGAAAAGTTTTACAGCAAGCTTCTTCCCTCAATTCAGCGTATTCACGGCAAGGCAAAGCATCAGGGCAAGATTCCCGAAATTCACGGCACAAAGGTAAGCCCCCGACAGAAGACAACGGAAGAAAAAATTGAAGAGCTTCAGCTTGAAATGAAAAAAGCCATTGACGAGCAGAACTTTGAAAGAGCTGCCGTTATCCGTGACGAAATCAAAAAGTTAAAGGAGGAAAACTGAATATGAGCTGGTACAACACTTTAGGTGAACACGGTGACATCGTTTTAAGCACAAGAGTGCGCCTTGCCCGTAACCTTGAGGATTTCCCTTTCCCCGTAAGACTTGACCGCGACGGAAAAAAGCAGGTGTGCGAATGTGTAAAGGATGCACTTTCAGATTATACTGAAACTGAGCTTGATTTTATTGATATGGAGGCGCTTTCACAGGGTGATGCCGTTTCCCTTGCTGAAAAGCATCTCATCAGCCCCGAATTTGCCTATGACGCTACAGGCAGAGCACTTATGCAAAGCAAGGATGAGGAAATAAACATAATGCTTTGCGAGGAGGACCATATAAGAATTCAGGTTATTCTTCCCGGTCTTTCACAGAAGGAGGCCTTTGAAAAGGCAGAAAAAATTGACAAGGCAATTGAAAAAAAGCTCAACTATGCCTTTAACGATAAGCTCGGCTATCTTACCCAGTGCCCCACAAACCTCGGCACAGGTATGCGTGCATCGGTAATGCTCCATCTTCCTGCCCTTGTAAGAAAGGGCGCAATGAGACGCCTTTGCACAACAGTTGCAAAGCTCGGACTTACCCTTCGCGGCACCTACAGTGAGGGTGTTGAGGCTGCAGGTGATGTTTTCCTGCTTTCAAATCAGGTAACTCTCGGTATCAGTGAGCAGGCAGCACTGCAGAATCTCGGCTCAATTGCACTGCAGATTATCACAGAAGAAAAGCAGGCACGTGCAGAGGTTGTAAAAAACAGTGAATTCATTGATAAAATCTATCGCTCAAAGGGTATACTTCAGAGTGCATATAAGTTAAGCTCAAAGGAGCTCGTAGGTCTTACCTCTCTTGTGCTTCTGGGCGCAGAGCAGAAAATTATTGATGTACCCATGCAGGAGCTTGCCTCAATGAATATTCTTCTTATGCCTGCAACCATTCGCAAGGCTGAGGGTGAAGGACTTTCAAGAGACGAGAGAGATATTCTCCGAGCAAAAAAAATCAGAGAACTTCTCGGATAAACAAAGCCAAGGGCCAAAAACAAACACTCTCTGAACAAATATAAAGGAACGGCAAAGGATAATTCTTTTGCCGTTTTTTTGTTTTTTACATTTTACCAATGATTTTTTACGGCAGGAGCAAGACAGCAGAGCTGCTGACGCTTTGTTTTTACCCCGACATACTCGGCTTTCCTTTTACAAATGTGCCTTTTCACTGCTTCCTTCCCCGGACGCTCCGAAGGCTCGTCAGCACAACCTACGCTCATCGTTTTCCTTGCGGAAAAGCTCAACGCTTCGGTGTGCTTCCTCTTCCCCAAAAAGCATATCGGGCTTTTCGGGGACCCCGAAAGTGTTACTTTGCCCGAAGCGGCAAAAGTAACCAAAGCGCTTTTTATTTGGGGCTATCAGCCGTAATCGGAAATTTTTCCGAGTTTATTATCATATAACGGTCAGTTCTGTTACATCAGACAAGCAAGTTCCAATCATCACTTTACTACCCCACGGAAAAATTTAGTTACTACTTGTGTGCTTTACAGGTAGCGACTGGGAAGTACTCAATTTCAACAGCTTTGTACTAAACGGATCGCTACTTCGTCAGCACAAACTCCGTTTATCGTTTTCTTTACAGAAAAGCTCATCACTCCGTTGTGCTTCCTCTTCCCCAAAAAGCCTATCGGGCTTTTCGGGGGCCCCAATTACCCACACGTTCGTTGATGGGCTCTTTT
>JBGVGP010000151.1:0-4307 GCA_045121735.1 Acutalibacteraceae bacterium | reverse complement strand
AAGACATACAGAACAGAGGTTGCTGTTCTTAACTACGGTACAACATATCAGAACTCAACAACCGTATTTGTCAGCGATGATAATTATGCTGATGACTACAACTCAACAGACTTCCAGGCAGTTTATCCCGCAGAAAGCAAGTGGGAAACCTTTGTAAATGCGTATCTTTCATTTGACCCCGCTTCATATTTCCAGCCTGTAGAGGTTGATGCAACTCTCATCGGTGCAAACTTAAGACCCGATGATACTCTTGTACAGGTATGGTATAAGGCTACAGGTACTGATAACGCTTATCAGGTAATCAGTCAGCACACAGTTGTTCCCTACGGTATAGAAATCGGTATGGGCGCAGACGGTATGGATGACGGCTACTACGGCTATATGGTATGGAACAGCGTTTATGAAGGCAGCCTTTATGACTATCAGGCTTATCTTGATAAGATTGAAGGTAAAGAAGTTTCCGAATGGCCTGTATCAGTAGTTTACGGCTCACCCTCACGTTACAGTCCTATTCACAATGCACCCACAGGTGTGCTTCAGGTTAAGATTGTTCCTAACCGTTACAATATCGTTTATAACGAAAACTATGTTGATGAGGGTGTAACTGTAGTATCCAACGGAACTCACACATGGAGCTACGAAACAGTTATTGATTATGTGCCTGTTCGTGACGGCTATGTTTTCTGTGGCTGGTACGCTAACCCTGAATGTACAGGCGATAAGATTACTGCAATTGCTGAAACAGTAGCGGAAGACACAAATCTCTATGCAAAATGGGAAAAGAGAACCGGCCTTGAGCTTACAGTAAACTATGTTGATAAAAATACAAATGCAGTACTTGAAACATCAACAACCTTACATACATTCGGTGATGTAATTACTGCAGAAAGCCTTAAAAAGGAGTTTACAGGCTATAGCTTTGACAGTGCAAGCGCTGACAGTGTAACAATCGACACTAATATAAATGAAATCACCCTTTACTATGTAAAAAACAACTATAAGTATACAGTCAACTACCTTGAAGAAGGTACAAATGCAGTTCTTGCAGCTGCTAAGAGCGCTGAAGCAGAGTTTGCTTCAACAGTTACTGAAGCAGCAATAGCAATTGAAGGCTATACCCTTACAGGTGAAAGCAGCAAGACAATTACAATTGATACAGAAAACAACGTTATCAACTTCTACTATGCAGTTGATAGCCTTGGCGGCGGTGAAAACGGTGAAGATAGCGACAACATCCCCGACAAGTATCAGAAGAAGATTATCTTCAAGATTGAAAACGGTATGTGGTCAAACGGTACAACCGAGGACATCATCACCTATGTTACACTTGTTAAGGACGGCAAGTATGCAGTTGACGGTACAGCCACACTTATCGCTCCCGCAGGTATGCTTGCAAACAAGGGCTATAAGAACGGCTCATGGGATGCTGAAATTCCTGCAATCGTAAGCGGCACAGAAACACTTACCTTTACCTACACCTTCTTAAGAAGCACAACACCTGTTGAGCCTCTTGATGAAGTAGGCTATATTGTAGAGCATTATAGAGAAAATGCATTCGGCTCATATGACCTTGTTGAAGAGGATTCAGAAATCCTTACCGGTAAAATCGGCGAAAAGGTTACAGCAACAGCAAAGGTATATGACGGCTATTGCTACAATAAGAATAAGTCATCAGCAACCTCAAAAGGTGTTCTTAAGGCTATAAACAGTGCAAGCGACATTCTTGTTCTTAAGCTTTACTACGATATTGATACCCTTGGCGGCGGTGAAGACGGTGAGGACGGCGACGGTACCTCCGATAGGTATCAGAAGAAGGTAATCTTCAAGGTTGTAAACGGTACATGGGCAGACGGCACAGCTGCAGATAAGGTTGTTTACCTCGACCTTATGAAGAACGGTGAATATGCAGTTGACGGTACAGCTACACTTACCGCTCCCACAGGTATGCTTGCAAACAGTGGCTTTGAGGCAGGCTCATGGGATAAGGTTGTTCCCTCAGTTGTGGTTGGCACAAATACCCTTACTTACACCTACACCTTTGTTGAAAAGCTTTACGACTATGAAATAGAGGTACCCGAGAGAGTAACGGTTTACGAGGAGGAAAGCATTGATATCAATGTTGAAATCATTCCCGACGAAGGCATTGACGAATCAGAGCTTCCCAAGGTTGAAAGCTACAAGTCAGTTGATGAAACAATTGCAATTGTTGACCAGAACGGCAAGGTGACCGGCGTTAAGAAGGGTACAACAACAGTTATTATTACCTTTACCGACGGAACTCAGAGAGCAGTTATCGTAACTGTTAAGGAGCATCAGGGCATTCACGTTGTATTCGGTAAAACAGAAGGTATCGGCTGGTACAATGTTTCAAGAGACGGTGGCAAGACCTACGAAATTGTATTCGGTAACTCAACCTTAGAGGTTAAAAAGGGAACCCAGCTTATAATTTCAGTCGGCGACCTTATGGGTGACGAATTCACCTTCTATGTAAACGGTGATGCAGTAAAGGCTGACGAAAACGGCAACCTTGTTGTAACAGTTGAAAACTATATGCTTATCGGTGCACTCGGCTACAAGGTTGAGGTTCCCGATGCAGAGGAGTCGCTCAACTGGTTCCAGAAAATCATCAAGGCTATCAAGGATTTCTTTGCAAGAATTTTCGGTAAAAAATAATTAAATGATTAAGGTCAGGCATAGATTTTCTATGCCTGACCCTTGGTGCTTATTTAAGAAGAAAAAACAATGAAGAATTTTAGCGTTAACACAGAAGAAAATATGATACCTGATTGCTTTTCACAGCTTTCAGAAAACAATTTTATAAACGAAAACAATATAGAAAAAACTGATGACGGATTTTTCTGTCTTAATAAAAGTATTGCAGATATTCTTGCAGAAAAAGATATTCTTACCCTTCCTGCCGAAAACGGCGCAGAGCTTAAATGTGAGAATTATTATGACGACTGGTATATCTATGCCATCAAAAAAGAAAAGGGCTTTGTTTACAGCCTTTTCAAGCTTCGTGAACAGGAATACGATATGTATGCAGGGGAGAGAGCAGACTACGATTCTCCCGGTGTTACCGTGAGCTTTATAGCTTACGATGTCAATACACTTTTAAAGTGTCTCAATGAGCCTACCGATGAAAACAGGCTTGATATGAGCGAAGAAATAAACCGGGTTGTTGCCTATCGCAGACAAAAGCACAACCGTGAAATAAAAAGATATTTCTGCAAAACAGAAAGCAAGGCCGCTTATCTTATTGCAGAGTTATTTATAAAGCACATAATTTCATTTACACATAAGGGATTTATTATAGTTCCGCAGAAATACGAGGAAATTTACAGCGCAAGCCTTGTTCAGTCAAAGGACAGCAAGGAAAGAAGGCTTCCTGATTTTATAAACCGCAACAATACTGCTGCAGGCCGTATTGTTTGTGACCATGACAAAATATATATAAACGATCCGAAGGCACCCGATTGCTATGAAAAGCTTGCAATTCTCGCCACTCACACGGCAGACACCTCATTTAACTGCTTTGCCTGTGAGGTGCAGTACCACGCGCTGTTTCTCAACAGCCTTACAAAAGTAAAAATCCCCTTTATGGGAAGCGTTTACGAAAGCGCAGTCAGAGCTGATCTTAGCGTTGATGACAGTGAGTTTGAGGGTAATGCACCCTATCACCGTAATGACAGCAGGCTTGTAAGAAAGCATATTGAAAAGCACGGAAAATTTTAAATTAAGCATAAGTAACAGGATGTGATTTTTTGAGTAAGAAAAATAAGTTCTTTGCCGATGACGGATGGGCAATGTGGGTAGACGGCGATGATGTCAGCACAATTTATCTTAACAATTGGCTCAATCCAAAAGGCATAAGCTATACGGATATTGCAATACATATAAGAGGAATCAAGAATACTACATCTCTGAGCATGTATTTTCCTTTTTCGGTAGGTGAAAATGAAATAGAGGATGTTTCTCTTAAGTTTGAGGATGAAAATCTTTCAAGGGCGATTTTCAGCAGTATGTGCCTTATTGATTATAAAAAGAATAAGGCAACATCGGAGATTGCATATAACGGTAAAACAGTGGATATTGTTCATTTATCGGCAATTGAATATACTGTAGAGTCTGTTTCAAAGGGAACATTGTTAAAGGTGCCCTTTACAGAGCTTTTAAAGCATCTTGATAACGATGAGGCTTATTTTATGTTCCGTGTACCTCATAAATCTATAACAGAGGTTTTCAGTCAGCGCAATAAGGTCGGCAATTTTTCCAATAAGATGCGTGACCTTCTTATGTCACCAATT
>JBGVGP010000150.1:0-4118 GCA_045121735.1 Acutalibacteraceae bacterium | reverse complement strand
CAGCTGTTCAGCATAAAAAAACTTGCTTCGGCAGGAAGTCCTACATTAAATGTGTCCGTTGGTAATAAGACTAAGTTTTCATGGAGTTCAGTTCAGGGGGCAACCTCCTACACATTAAATATTTATAAGAATTCTACTGCCAGCGGTACGGCTTATATTTCTAAAAATTATACAGGTACATCCTGTGAATTGGAGCTTGCTTCGGGAACATATTCTGCCGTATTATACGCTAAAAATGCATACTCACAAGGCAAAAGCTCAGTGAAGGTATTTACAGTAACGGGAGCTTCTTCCGGTGACGGATGGACATATGCTAACTCGTTGCCTTCGTCTGTTACAAGCAAGAATTATGTGATACAGTACTGCCCGACATATACCAAGGTTACAAAAACTTCTCCGGGAAGCAATTGGGTCAAGGGTGCTGTTGCAAAACAGGAGTATGAGAATAGCGGTTCGGTTTATTATTCAACCTTACCGCTTAAAACCTCGGATACAAGGGTGTTGGTGAATTATTCTTACTATCATTGGTGTTCAGGTAGCAAGGGTGATGAGGTGAACTATGAGTCTACTTCTGTTTTCGGGCATTATGACGGTATTGATAAGAGTAAAGTTACAGAGTTTTATTCTCATGCTGATTATTCAGATAGCAGATACACCTTCTATGGGCTTAAATATAAGGATACAGGTAATTATGCTTACTGTAAATCAGGAGTTACCTGTGACGGAAGCTACGGTTCACACGGAAACAGATCGTATTATTGGTATAAAATTTATTATTATCAGGATAAGGCTCCTGTTAATTATTATTATTTTACAAAACAGGGTGGTTGGTCCTCCTCTAAGGATTCATCGGCATCCTCTCATACTGTAAGATACAGAAAAAAATGCTCTGATAGTCATAAGTATAAAATTACATCAACTACTAAAGCAACTCTTTCAAAAAACGGTAAGACGGTAAGCAAGTGCTCTGTTTGTTCCAATACAAAAACAACAACCGTTTACTATCCCAAAACAATCAGTCTTTCAAAAACCTCTTATGTATATAACGGCAAAACTCAGACTCCTTCAGTAACTGTTAAGGATTATAAGGGGAACAAGCTTAAGAAGGATACTGACTACTCAGTTAAGTATGAAAGCGGAAAAAAGTCTGCAGGTAAATATACTGTAACAATTACCTTTAAGGGAAAATACAGTGGCACAAAGAAGCTTACATACACAATTGTGCCAAAGGCAACCGGTAAAATTACTGCTTCTCAGACCACAACAACAATCACACTCAAGTGGAATAAGGTAACAGGGGCAGACGGCTACAGAGTATATAAGTATAATTCAAAAACCAGGAAGTATGAAAAGCTTAAGGACGTAACATCAACAAGCCTTAAGTTAAGTAAGCTTAAGGCCGGTACGGTTTATAAGTATAAGGTGAGAGCCTACACCAAGGATGACGGAACAATCTGGGGAGTATATTCAGGTGCATTTGAAACTGCAACAAAGTGCAATACTCCCTCAATCACAAAGCTTACAACATCAAAAGGCAAGGCTTCCCTTGTATGGTCAAATGTTGCAGGGGAAAGTGGATATCAGGTTTATTGCTCAACTAAGAAGGATAGCGGCTACAGTAAGGCCGGCACCTATAAGGCAAACATTACAAAGGGTTCAAATAGTAAGCTAAAGAGCGGTAAGAAGTATTACTTTAAGGTACGTGCATATAAAAAGACTGCATCAGGTAAAGTTTATTCATCCTGGAGTGCAGTAAAGTCAATTAAAATAAAATAACAAAAACCAACAATCGCCGTCGGATTTTCCGACGGCGATTTTCTTATTACTTACTCACTTATCATTGCTCACTACTCCAATCACCTCTCTTACATCACTTATTTCAAAATCAACCTTATACTCCTCGGGTAACTCTTTGCCGTAGCGGTTGAGCCAGCAGCAGGGGAGACCTGCATTCATTGCACCCTTTATATCAGATGTAAGTGAATCACCTATAACAAGAATTCTGCTTTTATCCTTTTCTGTGATTTTTTCAAGCACAGCGTCAAAATATTCCTTTCTCGGCTTCTGATAGCCGATAGTCTCGGAAACGAACACCTCTTTTATATAAGGTAAAAGACCGCTTCTTGTAAGACGCTTTGCCTGGGTTGCGGCAATTCCGTTTGTGATGATGTGAAGCTCATAGCCGTCTTCGTAAAGTGTTTTTACCGTTTCAACAGCGCCGTCAAGAGTGTTTCCGCCCTCACTTAAAAGTGAAAGGTATTGCTCGTTTACTGTCAACGGGTCTTCGTCACAGATAAAATTAATAGCCTCAAAGAATTTTTTAAAACGGGTACGCTTCAGTTCGGGCTTTGTTATTTCACCCTTTTCAAGCTGACGCCACATGCCCTGGTTTATGTCAGAATATATCTGTATGTTTTCTTCTGTGGCAGGCACACCGTAACGGTCAAGCACCTTTATTAGCGCCTGCTTTTCATCCTTGTGAAAGTCGAGCAGAGTGTCATCTGCATCAAAAAGAACAGTGGTAAATTTACTCATAACGCTTTCTCCTGTCTGTTGTTTCCGTATAAAAATTTTACTAAATAATATACCCGATGTCAATCATATTATTTGTATTAAATTTTTGAAATAACTATTTACTTTTTCCTTTATTGTGGTAAAATTATATTTGTATAATTATAGCATATACGAAAGGAAATGCACCCTTGGGTGCATAGTGTGATATATATGGAAAACGATGCTTTCAGCTTGGGCGTTGCTCCCGGAGGACTTAAGGACAGAGCCGAAATTAAGCTTATGGTCTGCTATCTTTTAAAAACACTCAATAAATCACTTACCCGCACACAGATAAGCGAAATTCTGCAAAAGCACGGTATAGCAAATTATTTTGAAATAAACGGTGCTATCAGTGACCTTGTAGGTGCAGGTCAGGTTACAAGTGAAATTGAGGGTGATGACGAGCTTATCACAATCACTGCTAAAACAGAGCTTTCTGTTGCAATAATTGAAAGAGACCTGCCGCGCTCACTTCGTGAAAAGGCAGTAAGCGCTGCACTTTATGTGCTCAAGCGTGACAGAATTAAAAAAGAAAGCACCGTAACTGTTGAGCCCTACGGTGAGGGCTTCCATGTAACCTTTGCTGTTACTGATGTCGGTGCAGAGCTTTTGAAAATTACGGTATATGTTGCCGATGAAAGACAGATAGAAATCGTCAAGCGTAATTTTTACGATAACGCAGTTGATGTTTATTCAAATCTCATCTCTTCACTTACAGTTGAATAATCAGGAAAGGAGATTAATTGAATGAAGACTAAATTTTTTGCTTTTTTCACAGTAGCTGTTGCTCTTTGCGCAGTTGTATTCAACCTTTATAATAAGTATATAAGAGTAACTGAATATCCTGTTTTCCTTGAAAGCTTCGGTCACGGTATTCTTACCGTTGACAGCACAGAAACCGTCGGTGAGGACGGTAAATATAAGGTTGACTGGGCAAAGGATGAAATTATCACCGTTAATATCAATCCCGAAAGAACATCGGGTGCTTATTATAATCTTGAAAAGCTTGAGGTTAACGGTGTTGATGTTACCGATGAGGTAAGCATGCTTCAGTACAGAACTACCGTAAATGAAAAGCTTACTATACTTGCTTCCTTTAAAAAGGGCAAGGCTCCCTCAAGCACAAAGGAAAATGAGGTTAAGGGTAAGGCTAAGGAGCCCGAAATTTCAAAGTACTTTGACAATGCCTATGTAGGTGCTTATGCTGCCTATGATATTGAGGATCCTTGTGTATTTTACGATGAGGAAAGCCGTTACTATTACTGCTTCGGCTCGGATAATACAGTTATAAAATCAAAGGACCTTGTAAACTGGTCAGGAAGAACAACATATTTCAGAACACCCGAAAATGCAAACACTAATGCAATTATGGATTTCACACAGTTTGAAAGTGTGAAAAATTGGGCAAAGGCTCACGGCTATGATGATGTATATATTGATTCTGACAGTAATTCAGACAGAACTCCTCTTGCTCCCGATATTGTGAAGGTTGGCTCCGCATATTACCTTTACTTCTCTCTTTCAAAGCAGGCAGGCGCAAACGAATCTGCAATTTTTGTTGTTAA
>JBGVGP010000149.1:0-12139 GCA_045121735.1 Acutalibacteraceae bacterium | reverse complement strand
AGTGTGCACAGAGCCGCTGCAGGTGTCAAGGACAATGTTGTATCCGTTTAATTTATACTGATGTACCATTTTGTGTTTCCTTTCAGTCTGTTGTCATTCAAAACGGGGGGAGGGGCTGTTCATTAAGATGCAGATAGCGTTTTATTGTGCCGAAGGTGTATGCTGATACTCCGAGGCACAAAAAACGGTAAAAAAAGTAAAACAGATGTACTTTAAGCAGAGAGTTGCATTCGAATACATCTGTTTTCTGTTTTGCTTTTTGGTCTGCGCTTAATGTACAGTTCCTTATTTTGTGTTTTCACACTGCTGGTTAGCAACGCCGCAAGATGTCTTACATGCTGACTGGCATGATGTCTGGCATTCGCCGCAGCCGCCTGCCTTAACAGTGTTCTTGATATCTTTTGTTTCGATAGTCTTGATTCTGCTCATTGTTAATTCCTCCGTTGGTATTTTATACCCTCAAATGATAACACAACTGATTTTAATTGTCAATAGAAAGACACTCATATTTTGAAAAGTAGAATTTGTCTAAAATGTCCAAATTGAAAAGTTTAAATTTTGTGAAAAAATAGGTCGATAAATATTGCAAAAGCTGTCACTATTTGTTAAAATAAGTATATATTTGCAGGAGACGGAGGAGTTCTTAAAAAATACCTTTGTCACTGCTATTTCACGAGGAAACGGCGGTAAACATAAATGAAGCTTCTTGAAGACAGAATTCTTAAAGACGGACAGGTTTTTCCCGGAAATATTCTCAAGGTAGACTCCTTCCTTAACCATCAGATTGATGTTGAGCTTATCGGCGAGATGGGTAAGGAGATAAAGCGTATATATGACGGCTGCGGCGTTAATAAAATTCTTACCATTGAAGCATCAGGTATTGGTATTGCTTGTATTACGGCGCAGTTTTTCTCTTGCCCCGTGCTTTTTGCAAAAAAGACAAAGACCAAGAACATTGCTTCTACCGTTTATAAAACACAGGTAAACTCATTTACTCACGGCACAGTATACGATGTAATCGTTTCAAAGGATTTCATCGGTCAGGGAGACAAGGTTCTTATCGTTGACGATTTCCTTGCCGAAGGCAATGCTCTTTTAGGTCTTATAGACCTTTGCAAGCAGGCAGGAGCCGAGGTTGTCGGCTGTGCAATTGCAGTTGAAAAGGGCTTCCAGTCCGGAAGAAAAAGAGTTGAGGAGCTCGGCGTACGTGTTGAGTCCCTTGCAATTGTTGAAGCAATGAGTGATAACTCAGTGTCGTTCAGCAAATAATTAAGGTATTTACCGGAAAATCCGGTCAGTATAAACAAATAAAAAATATGGAGGCAAAAAACAATGAAAAAAATTCTCTCAATCGTGCTTGTTGCCATTATGCTTTTTGCATTTGCCGCTTGTGGCGGTAACGGCGGTTCAGGCGAAGCAGACCTTAAGGTAGGTTTCATCTTCCTTCACGACGAGCAGTCAACCTATGATAAGAACTTCATGGATGCTGCAAAGGCCGCTTGTGAAGAAATGGGCGTAGAATATGCTCAGAAGACACAGATTCCCGAATCAAAGGACTGCTACGATGCAGCTGTTGAGCTTATCGAGGTTGACGGCTGTGACATCATCTTCGCAGACAGCTTCGGTCACGAATCATTCCTTATCGACGCTGCTAAGAAGTACCCCGAGGTACAGTTCTGCCACGCAACAGGTACACAGGCTCACACAGCAGGTGTTGCTAACTTCCACAATGCTTTTGCTTCAATTTATCAGGGCAGATATCTTGCAGGTGTTGCTGCAGGTATGAAGCTCAACGAAATGATCGAAGCAGGCAAGATTACTGCTGACGAAGCAAAGATGGGTTATGTTGGTGCATTCACATTTGCAGAGGTTATGTCAGGCTACACATCATTCTACCTTGGCGCAAAGTCAATTTGCCCCACAGTTACTATGGATGTTAAGTTCACAGGCTCATGGTACGACGAACAGCTTGAAAAGGAAGCAGCTCAGGCTCTTATCGCAGGCGGCTGTAAGCTTATCAGCCAGCATGCTGACTCAATGGGTGCTCCCACTGCTTGTGAAACTGCAGGCGTTCCCAACGTTTCATACAACGGTTCAACAATCGCTGCTTGCCCCAACACCTTTATCGTTTCTTCAAGAATCGACTGGACTCCCTACTTCAAGTATATGATTCAGTGCGTAATTGACGGTACAGAAATTGCTGCTGACTGGACAGGTACAATCGAAACAGGCTCAGTTGTTCTTACCGATATCAATGAAAAGGCTGCTGCAGAAGGCACAGCTGCAAAGCTTGAAGAGGTTAAGAAGGCTCTTCTTGACGGTTCAATCAACGTATTTGATACAGCTAACTTCACCGTTGGCGGCAAGGCTGTAAAGAGCTACCTTGCAGACGTTGATACAGATGCAAACTTCGAAAAGGATACAGAGGCTGTTGAAGACGGTATCTTCTATGAATCAAAGCACCGTTCAGCTCCCTATTTCGATATGGAAATCGACGGCATCAATCTTCTTGACAGAAACTACGGCTAATAATAAACTCACATCTGAGACGAGGGGAAACCCTCGCCTCAGATTAATTTTGAATAAATTGCTGTGGTGTGAAATGCAGCAGTTTATTGAGAATTAAAACAGAACGGAGGTTTAATGTGAGTAAACAGCCTGCTATCGAATTAAAAAATATAACAAAAACATTCGGCAAAGTTGTTGCCAACAAAAACGTTAATCTTACCGCTTACCGTGGTGAGATTCTTTCCATTTTAGGTGAAAACGGAAGCGGTAAAACAACCCTTATGAATATGATTTCCGGCATTTATTTCCCTGACGACGGAAAGATTTTCATTGATGAAAAAGAGGCTCGTATCGCTTCGCCTAAGGATGCCTTCAGGTATAAAATCGGTATGATTCATCAGCATTTCAAGCTTGTTGATATTTTCACAGCAACAGAAAATATCATCCTCGGACTTGAGGAAAAGGGTAAGTTCAACCTTAAGGAAGCAACCAAAAGGGTAAGAGAAATCTGTGATAAATACGGCTTTGAAATTGACCCTGAAAAGAAGATTTACACAATGTCTGTTTCTGAAAAACAGACAGTTGAAATTATCAAGGTGCTTTACAGAGGTGCTGATATTCTTATTCTTGACGAGCCCACCGCAGTGCTTACTCCTCAGGAGGCAGAAAAGCTGTTTGCAATTCTGCGCCGTATGCGAGATGACGGCAAGTGTATAATTATTATCACCCATAAGCTTCACGAGGTGCTTTCACTTTCCGATAAGGTTGTTGTTCTTCGTAAGGGTGAATACGTAGGCACAGTAAAAACTGCCGAAACAAACGAGTCAGAGCTCACTGAAATGATGGTGGGTAAAAAGGTAGACCTTAACATTCACAGAGAGCTTCCCTGCGAGCCTCAGGAAAGGCTTACAGTAAGCAGCATTTCCTGTGTTGACAGAGTAGGCTCAACTGTTCTTGACAATGTTTCCTTTAC
Organism: Acutalibacteraceae bacterium; assembly: GCA_045121735.1. Classification (GTDB taxonomy): domain Bacteria; phylum Bacillota; class Clostridia; order Oscillospirales; family Acutalibacteraceae; genus UBA6857. The sequence continues at coordinate 8,658 of JBGVGP010000149.1, read as the reverse complement.
AGCCAGAAGCGGCGAAATCCTCGGTATTGCGGGTATTGCAGGCTCAGGTCAGCGTGAGCTGCTTGAATCTATTGCAGGCCTTCAGCGCCTTTCATACGGAGATATTTTCTACTTTGATCCTAAAACAGGCAAAAAGGAAAGCCTGAGAGATAAAACACCTATGCAGATAAGAAATATGGGTGTGCGTCTTTCCTTTGTTCCCGAGGACAGACTCGGTATGGGTCTTGTAGGCAATATGGACATCGTTGACAATATGATGCTCAGAAGCTACACAAAGGGCAGCTCACTTTTCCTTAAGCGTAAAAATCCCAAGGACCTTGCATTGAAAATCATCAATGACCTTGAGGTTGTAACACCCAGCGCAAATACACCCGTCAGAAGACTTTCCGGCGGTAATGTACAGAAGGTTCTTGTAGGCCGTGAAATTGCCGCTTCACCTACTGTGCTTATGGTTGCTTACCCCGTGCGCGGACTTGATATCAACTCATCATATATGATTTATAACCTTCTCAACGAGCAGAAGAAAAAGGGCGTTGCTGTTATATTTGTCGGCGAGGACCTTGACGTGCTTATTGCACTTTGCGATAAAATTATGGTTATCGGCTCGGGTAAGATTACAGGTGTTGTTGATGCCCGTACAACTACAAAAGAAGAAATCGGTCTTCTTATGACAAAATCAAAGGATGACGGAAAGGAGAATGACAATGGCTAAAAAAACGGAAACCAAATATCGTGAGCCGCTTTTTCATATTGTCAAGCGTGATGATATGCCCACATGGGAAGCGTGGCTTGTCCGTGCAGGCACAATCGTTGTCGGCTTTCTCCTTGTAGGTCTGCTTTCAATGGCAGTCACCGGAAAGGGACTCGGAGATACATATCATATCATGTTCTCGGGCGTATTCGGAAGACTGCTTGACGGTCACACAACAATGCTGTGGAAATATCTGCAGGAAATTGCAATTCTCCTTTCTCTTGCACTTGCACTTACACCGGCGTTCAAGATGAAGTTCTGGAACTGCGGTGCCGAGGGTCAGGCTCTTATGGGCGGTCTTGCTTCAATTTTCTGTATGATACAGTTCGGTGACAAGCTTTCCTATCCCGTGCTTATTGCGGTTATTGTAATTACAAGTATACTCGCAGGTGCCGTGTGGGGTGTAATCCCTGCAATTTTCAAGGCCCTGTTCAATACTAACGAAACTCTTTTCACTCTTATGATGAACTATATTGCAACACAGATTATTGCATATTATGTTTACATCGAGGGTGGCGGATCAAACGTTATCAATCCCGTTGCTTACGGTAATTTCCCTGCAGTGGGCAACAACGATTATTTTGTTAATATTGTAACAGTTACATTAATTACTGTTTTAATGTACGTTTACCTTAAGTACAGCAAGCAGGGCTATGAAATTTCTGTTGTAGGTGAAAGTCAGAATACTGCACGCTATGTAGGTATAAACGTTAAAAAGGTTATTATCCGTACAATGCTTATTTCCGGTGCCTTATGCGGTGTAACAGGTATGCTTCTTGTTGCCGGTAAGGACCATAGCATTAATACAAACCTTGTTGGCGGTCAGGGCTTCACTGCGATTCTTATGTCATGGCTCGGACAGTTCAATCCCTTTATTATGACTGTTATGACAGCAATAGTTGTTTTCTTAAGGTTAGGCGTATCCAAGGTTGCCGATACCTCGCTGCTTAACTCCTCATTTTCCGAAATTATTGTAGGTATAGTAATTCTCATGCTTGTAGGCTGCGAATTCTTTATTCACTATTCAATCAGATTCCGTCACAGCAAAAAGGAGGTTAAAGCATGATTATACAATTTATATGCCGTGCAATTCTCCTGGGTGTACCCCTGCTTTACGGTTCAACAGGTGAAATAATTACTGAAAAATCAGGCCACCTTAACCTCGGTATTCCCGGTGTTATGTATGTTGGTGCCATTAGCGGTGTTGTAGGCTCATTCCTTTATGAAAATGCCTGCGGCAACGATATTGCTCAGATGAACGCTTTTTTAGCTGTTGTAATTCCTCTCGCATGCTCTGTAGCCGGTGCGGTAATAATGGGCCTTATTTACAGCTTCCTTACCGTAAGCCTTCACGCAAATCAGAACGTTACAGGTCTTGCACTTACAACTCTCGGCGTAGGCCTGGGCAACTTCCTCGGCGCATCACTTATCAATATTACAAACAGTGAAATGCCCTCTATTGCACTTACAAAGACAAGCTCATTCTTTACAGCAAAGCTTCCCTTGGCTGACTCGCTCGGCTGGTTCGGAGAGCTGTTATTCTCACATGATTTCCTTACCTATCTTGCTATTGTAATTGCAGTAGTTGTTTCCGTGGTTCTTAACCGCACCCGTGTCGGACTTAATCTCCGCTCTGTAGGTGAAAACCCTGCAACTGCCGACGCTGCAGGTATCAACGTTGTAAAATACAGATACCTTGCAACCTGTATAGGCAGTGCCGTAGCAGGTCTCGGCGGACTTCAGTACGTTATGGCTTATGCTAACGGCGTATGGTCAAACAATGCCTTCGGTGACCGTGGCTGGATGGCAATTGCACTTGTTATTTTTGCTCTCTGGAAGCCATCAGCAGCAATATTAGGCTCCTTCCTTTTCGGTGCACTCTGCAATGCAAACAACTACATTCAGGGCCTTGGAACAGAAACTCAGGAGCTGTTCAAGATGCTTCCCTATGTTGTTACTATTATTGTTCTTGTTATAACAAGCATGCGTAAAAAGAGAGAGCATCAGCCTCCTGCAAGCCTTGGCATCAATTACTTCCGTGAGGATAGATAATCAATGCTTTGCTCAGGCTTTTAAAAAGCCTTTGATTAGCACACAAAAAACAACCGTTGATTTAAAAAATCAACGGTTGTAATTTTTTTATTTAATGGTATCAAGAATAACGCTTCTGATATCGTCAAGTCTCTTTTCTGCAAGCTCTCTTGAATCCTGTCTTACAGAATAGTAAACCTTGATTTTAGGCTCTGTGCCTGAGGGCCTTACTGCCATCCAGGTTCCGTCAGTGAAAAGGAACTTGAGTACGTTTTCCTTGGGAAGGTCGTTTATGCCTGTGCTGTAGTCGATAACCTCAGATACACCGCTAAACATCTCTGTGCCCTTTTCACGGAAGAGAACCATAAGCTCTGCAATCTTTTCTGCGCCGTCCTTACCCTTGAGAGTAAAGGAGTCGAGCTTATCAAGATAGTAGCCGTATTTGCTGTAGATTTCGTTAAGGCCGTCAACAAGGGTCATACCCTTGTTCTTGTACCATGCAGCCATCTGGCAGATAAGCATTGAGGAAACAACTGCGTCCTTATCCCTTGCGTGGGTGCCTACAAGATAGCCGTAGGATTCCTCGTAGCCGATAACGAATTCCTTTTCGCCTGATGCCTCGTACTTGTTGATTTTGTCACCGATATACTTGAAGCCTGTGAGGGTATCCTCAACCTGAAGACCGAAGCTTTTGCCGATTTCTGCGCCAAGCTCACTTGTAACAATTGTTTTGATAAGTGTTGACCTTGAGCTGAGGCTGTCCTTCTTCATTGTAAGAATGAAGTTTACAAGCATTGCGCCTGTCTGATTGCCTGTAAAGAGCACGTATTCATCGCCCTGCTTTACGGCAATGCCGACTCTGTCGCAGTCGGGGTCAGTGCCGAGAACAAGGTCAGCACCGATTTCCTTTGCCTTTTCAATAGCAATTGTAAGTGCGTCCTTTTCTTCGGGGTTGGGGCTTCTTACGGTTGAGAAGTTGCCGTCGGGCATTTCCTGCTCTTTTACAATTGTAACATTCATTTTGTCAATCATTCTTCTTACGGGAATGTTACCTGTACCGTGAAGGGGAGTATAGACAATTTTAAGGTCACTTTCTTCCTCGTAAACGGACTGCTCCTTCACTCTCTTGAGGTATTCTGAAAGAACATCCTCACCGATGAGAGTTATGTTTTCGTCCTTGTCGCTTCCGAAGGGAATTGAGAGGTAGTCTTCAATCTGATTAATAAAGCCGATAGCAGCGTTTGCGTCGTCGGTGCAAAGCTGACAGCCCTTTTCGTCGTATACCTTATAGCCGTTATATTCCTTAGGGTTGTGTGATGCGGTAATCATTACACCTGCATCGCAACCGAGAAATGCAGTGGTAAAGGAAAGCACGGGAACGGGAACGAGAGTTTCATAAAGGAAAACCTTGAAGCCGCATTTTGCAAAAATACCTGCTGCAACTGAAGCAAAATAAGCTGAATTATTTCTTGAATCGTATGCAAGTGCAACCTTGATTTCGCCGTCCTTACGGCTCTTAAGATAATTTGCAATGCCGTAGGTTGCTTTACCTATGGTGTATTTGTTCATTCGGTTTGAGCCTGCGCCCATTATTCCGCGAAGACCGCCTGTGCCGAAGGCTATATCCTTATAAAATCTGTCTTCGATTTCCTTTTCGTCTGTTATTGATGAAAGCTCCTTTGCGGTTTCTTCGTCAAAGGTGAGCCATTTTTCGTATTTCTCACGGTATGTCATAAGATCATTTCCTTTCAAGGGGTATTACAAGTACCATATATTATAGCAGTTTATTTTGTAAGATACAAGAGAAAATCGGCAATTAGGAACAGGGATTAACAGTTTTTTATTGCATAGGGCAAATAAAGACACCGTGCAGGACGTTAAGTCCTTACGGTGCCTTGATTTTAAGCTGTTATTTTACTATTGTATCTTTGAAATAAACAACGTCACCTGTTGTGTTGAATTTGACATTCTCAACGCCCTTGCCGAAGCCGTAATAGGTAGGGGAATTGTAAAGGGGAATGAGAACGCAGCTGTCAAGGAGATACTGCTCTGCCTGTACGGTTGCATTGATGCTTGTTTTTAAGCCGGATGAGGTTTTGACTGAGCCTACAAGCTTATCATAGCTTTTATCAGAGAAGCCGAGAATGTTTTCTGCGCTGTCACTTGTAAACTGTAAAAGACCGTTGAAGGCAGTAAGGTGGGGGAATGCGATATCTGCGAGAGCTAACTGCCAGGAGTCGGGGCTGCTCATTCTGTTTTTGATTTCCTCCGCTGTTGCAGTTTCTATCAGTACATTGAATTTAACGCCGAGGGTTGCCTGCCACATCTGCATAACATTTCTTATGGCTTCCTCGTGCTCCTCGGGGCAAAGCACGGTGAGCTCAATCTGCTCCTCGTCAAGCTCCTTAAGGCTTTTATTAAAGTAGCTTACAGCGTTTCCGCTTACGTTCATTTTTATGCTTCCTGCAACCTCACGGTATTTCGTGCCTGAAATAAGCATTGAAGACGGAAGAATTCCTTCTACGTTGCTTTCACCAAGGAAGGAGTGAAGGGTTTCAGTGTCAAATGAAAGTGAAATTGCCTTTCGCAGGTTGATGTTTTTAAGAAGCGCGTCGTTACAGTTAAAGGCAAGACAGTAAACGCCGTTTTCAAAGCTGAGTGTGCTGTAGCCGCGTTTGTGTGAGAGGCTTTCAGCCTGCTCGGCGGTCAGGGGAGCTATGTCGTATATCTCCTCGTATATCTTGTCGAGTCGGGAGCTTTGCTCATTGTTGATGGAGAAGTAAAGTGAATAGGGCTTTACGTTTTCAAAGTCGTAATAATCGTCGTTTTTCATCAGTGTTATTGATGTGTCGTCTGCCCAGTTGCTCATATAGAAGGGGCCGTTGTACATAAGGAATCTGGTAGAAAGTCCGTATCTGCCGCCTGTTGCTTCAAAGAATTTTTCATTGCAGGGCATACACTGAGGCTCAAGCAGAACATAAAGGAAGTCGGGGTCAACCTGAGTCAGCGTAATTGAAAGGGTATAATCGTCAAGCGCCTTGACACCGAGCTTGCTTGCAGAAAGCTTGCCTGAATTTACAAGCTGGGCATTTTTTATACTGAAAAGATTCTTTGCACCGGGAGAAAGTGTTTCCGGCTTAAGGGCACGGCGGAAGGCGAAAACAAAATCGTGAGCCGTAACGCGAGAGTCAAATTTTTCACGGAAGTCTTCGCCGAGGAAGGCTCCTGAAGCGGTCATTATTGCCCACTTGCAATCCTTACGAAGATAGAAGGTATAGGTGAGGCTGTCCTTTGAAATTTCCCAGCTTTCTGCACAGCCGGGAGCAATCTTGCCCTCGGCGTCAATTGTTACAAGACCCTCAAAGCAGTTGGCAATAATGTTTTTTGCTCCGTGGTCAGAAACAACCTGCGGGTCAAGGTAGCCGGGGTCGTTATCTATAGGGAAGTAGATGTTTGCATCTATACCTGCATCACCGCAGGCAGAAAAAAGAAACAGCATTGAAGCGCACATTAAAAGGCAGAAAATTTTCTTTATCATTTTTTTCAGTCCTTACAGTTAATATTGTTGTTATTTCTAAAAACGAAAAATACTTCCATTTATTGTTGCTATAATGAATTTATATTATCTCCCGGAGGAAATATAAATGGATATTATAATTCTAATTTTAATTTTACTAACCTTTATTATAAGCGCATCTGCTCTGTTTATTTTGACAAAAAAGAAAAATAACAAAGAATATGCAGAGCTTTTGCAAAGACAGCAGGAAACAGAAAAGAGTCTTGACAGAATGTGGCAGAGCATGTCACAGAGCCTGCGCAATGAATTTGCGGCATCCCGTCAGGAAAATCTTGAGCTTCAGCGCGCCCAGCGTCAGGAGCTCACAGGCACAATGAATGAAATGAATGCAAGACTCAATAAGCTTACAAAGGATAACTATGAGTTTAACATAAGACTTACCGAGCATATTTCAGCCAAGCTTACCGAGCTTCAGTCAAGCAACGAAAAGAAGCTTGAGCAGATGCGAATGACAGTTGACGAAAAGCTTAACGAGACCCTTACAAAGCGACTTGATTCCTCCTTCAGAGCCGTAAGTGAGCAGCTTGAAAATGTTTACAAATCACTCGGTGAGATGAAGATTCTTTCCACAGGTGTTACGGATAATGTTGCATCTCTTAACCGTATACTTACCAATGTAAAGGCAAGAGGCACCTGGGCAGAGGTACAGCTTGAGGGTCTTCTCAACGAAACCATTCCCGGTATGTTTGACAGAAACGTAATGACAAATTCTGCATCAAGAAATATTGTAGAATTTGCCGTGCGTATTCCCTCGGGTGAGGATAAGGACATTATAACCTATCTTCCTATTGACTCGAAGTTTCCCGTAGAGGCATATATCCGCCTTTGTGATGCGGCGGACCGCGGTGATAACATTACCGTTGAAATTGAGCGTAAGAGTCTGGAGGCTACTGTTCTCAATCAGGCCAAGGAGGTTAAAAAATACATCAACGAGCCTGAAACTACTCCCTTTGCAATTATGTACCTTGCAACAGAGGGACTTTACAGTGAAATTATTTCTTCAAAAAATGCAATTGCCGAGCGCTGTCAGACTGATTACGGCGTAATGCTTGCAGGACCGAGTACAATTACCGCACTTCTTAATTCTCTTTCCGTCGGCTTCAGAGCTATGGCTATCAATGAAAAAGCAAAAGAGGTAAGAACTCTGCTTGCCGCCGCAAAGATACAGTACGATAAATTCGGTATAGTGCTTGATAAGGCGAGAAAGAAGATTGACGAGGCAGGCAGAAGCCTTGAGGAAGCACAGGACAGAAACCGTATAATCCAGAAAAAGCTCAAGGGAGTTGAGGCGATTGATGCTGAGGATGCAACCGCCCTTCTCGGAATAGAGGAATAATTATGATAAGATTTGAAAGTGACTATACGCAAGGAGCAGTACCCGAGATTATAGATGCTCTTGTAAAAACAAATATGGAAATGACACCGGGCTACGGAGTTGATGAGTACTGCCTTTCAGCGGCAGAAAAAATTAAAGCAGAGCTTTGCTGTGAAAACGCAGATATTCATTTTCTCGTCGGCGGAACACAGACCAATCTGACCTTTATTGCTTCGGTGATGAGACCTTATCAGGCGGTAATCTGTGCCGACACGGGACATATAAATGTTCACGAGTGCGGAAGCATAGAGGCCTGCGGAACGAAGCTTTTGCAGATTCCTTCTGCTGACGGAAAAATCAAGGCTGAGGAAATTGAAAAAATTGCCGCCGATCATTTCGGCGACCCTATCCGTGAGCACGCTGTTCAGCCGGGGCTTGTGTATATTTCATTTCCTACCGAAAACGGAACGCTTTACAGCAAAAAGGAGCTTGAGGATATTTATTCGGTGTGCCGTAGGTTTGATATGATTCTTTATATTGACGGTGCAAGACTCGGTTACGGACTTGCTTCAAAGGAAAATGACCTTGAAATGAAGGATTTTCCCTTGCTTTGTGATGCTTTTTATATCGGAGGTACAAAGGTTGGTGCGCTTTTCGGTGAGGCACTTGTAATTGTGAACGACAGCTGCAAAAAGGATTTCCGTTATATGATCAAGCAAAAGGGTGCAATGCTTGCCAAGGGCAGACTTCTCGGACTACAGTTTGATGTGCTTTTTACCGACGGACTCTATCATAAAATTTCACGCCACGCAGCACAGCTTGCTGAAAAAATCCGTGAGGCTTTTGAAGCGAAGGGTATCGAATTTTTATACGATTCACCTACAAATCAGCAGTTCCCGATTCTTACAAAGAAGCAGGCAGATTTCCTGGGTGAAAAATTTGCTTATTCCTTCTGGTGCAAGGTGGGAGATAAGGTAGCAGTGC
>JBGVGP010000148.1:0-2484 GCA_045121735.1 Acutalibacteraceae bacterium | reverse complement strand
CCCGGACTTTTTGCCGGATATATACTGCTGAATTTTATTCCAACCGAAGCATTAAGACGTCTTTTCGCCTACGTTCTTCTTTTTATCGGCCTTAAAACACTTTTTTCAAAGAAAGAAAGCAAGCACCCGTCGCAATGACGGGTGCTTTATATATAATGTTATTTAGCTGCAGGAACATCTATCTCAAGATCTGTAAGAGGGAATGAGCAGCAGGGATGAATACAGCCGAACTTATAGTCAGCAAGACGGCGATATTCAAGAGCCTTCGGCACATATACCTTACCCGAAATAAGATGTGAATGACAGAAGCCACATTCACCGCTTCTGCAGCGTGCAGGAGCAGCAATCGAATTCTTTTCAAGAATCTGAAGAACTGAATCGTTTGAAGAGCCTTCAATCTCGTAGGTTTCATCCTGTATAGTTACCTTGATTTTAACCTTTTCAGGTACAGCGTCGGGATAATCAGCCTGAGTTGAAGGATTATGGAATTCACCAAACATTTCATGTCTGATATATTTCTTCTCAAGATCAAGCTTTTCAAGCTCCTTATCAACAAAAGCATACATCTGCTGAGGACCGCAAAGGAAGATTGAATATTTTTCTTCTGTGGGAGCGTATTTCTTAATAAGCTCTGCAGTGATAAAGCCTTTTTCAAAACCATCACCTGTAACAGCATTTTCATCACTGAGAACATGTACAACCTTAATTTTATCACACTTCGCAGCAAGTGCATCAAGCTCATCCTTGAAAAGAATGTTTTCAGCATTACGGCTACCGTAAAGCAGGGTCATTTCAAAATCCTCATCACCGTCAGCAATAGCATTTGCCATTGAAACAAAAGGTGTGATACCGCTACCTCCTGCAAGACAAATAACCTTTGCTGCATCACGAAGCTCCTGATATTCAAAATTACCTGCAGGTGCTGAAACCTCAACGCTCTTACCAACAGTCCAAGTATCAAAGATAAACTGTGACATAAGACCGCCTTCAACAAGCTTAATTGTAAGAACATATTTACCCTCAAGTGCATCCTTCGGTGAGGATGAAATTGAATAGGCTCTTGTTATAGGCATACCCTCGATATTTTCAAATACTGTAAGATATTTACCTGCTCCGAAATAAGCGAGCTGCTTTGTACCCTTATCCTCATCAGGAACAAGAACGAAGCTTTTGCAATCTTCGGCTCTGTCAATGATTTCAGCAATTTTAAGATACTGACGTTTCGGGTGAAGAGCCTTTGCAATTACTGTTGCCTGGTCGGAAATTTCAGGCAATTCTGCTTTACCGCTATCAAATCTTGACTGACGGTCAGAAAGCATTGATAAAAACTTTGTGGCCTTGAGAGATTTAATATCTGCCATAATTATTTACCCTCCTTTGCAAGTGCTTTAACTACAAGTCCGCCTGCTTTTTCACCTGTGAAATATGCACAGCCGTAACCGTCGCCTCTTTCCTGGCTTGCGCCACAGAAAAGGAAGTTATCGAAAGGCTGGTCCTTCATATACTGAACGGTTCTGGGAATCATACTATCCCATTTTTCAAGCATATATCCGTAAGGTGTGCCCTGAGGTGTATTGAGGTAGCGTACAAATGTCGGAGGCAGAGCAACCTCGATTTCTTCAATGTAGGGCATAATTGAAATGTTAAGAGCCTTTTCACAGGTTTCAATCATATCCTTGGCAACCTTGTTTTTGAACTTTTTATAATCCTTGGGCTCAACATCCTTCATAACATCACCAAAGGTCATTGTTGTAAGGAAAAGCTGACAGGTACCCTCGGGTGTGCAGTCGGGAATAATTTCATTAAGACAGTTGATAATGCAATAACCGCTGAAAAAATTCTGTGCTGCATCATACTGCTTATCTGAATCTGAATCAGGAGCAATAAATACAGAATAGTCAGTAATTCCAAGTTCTTCCTTAGTCTTGTTCATACCAAGATAAACAGTTGTAAGTGCGCATGCAATTTTTCTTGTATCAAGCATTTTAAGCTGCTTTTTGGGAATATCCTTCTTCTCGAAAAGGTCGCTCCACACTGTGTTAGGTGAGCTGTTACAGATGAAGTATTTACCGTAAACCTCTTTGTTGCCGTTGATAACAACACCTGCAGGCTTACCGTCCTTCATTATTACCTTTGTAACCTCTGAATTGTACCAGATTTCACCACCCTCTTCACGGATAACCTTATCAAGAGCAAGACTCATTTCATGGCTTCTGTATTTAGGTATACCTGTACCGTTCTGCACATAGCTATGAAGCACTGCCATATAGTAAAGGAAGTCAAACTGTGATGCAGGTGAGCCCATATAGCACCAGTAGGTATTGAAAATATCCTGTGCTTTTTTAGGCATTCCGAGAGCATCAAGGGATTCCTTCATTGTATGTGAAACCATACGCATAATATCAGGAAGGTCCTTAATTGATCCTACAAGCTTTTTAGGCTCATCCATTGCACCGAAGGCCTTGAACATTTTACCTGAAAGCT
>JBGVGP010000147.1:0-2880 GCA_045121735.1 Acutalibacteraceae bacterium | reverse complement strand
TACCGAGCCACTTTTCAGGCACGGTATGATACGTACTTTCGATTACCAACCTGTCTTTTCTCGGAATCTTAATGTACTTGTTTGCCCAGTTGAGTGCCGATTTCGGCGGGTTGAAGGATTTGAATTTGTAAACCTTGTCACCGCCACGGATAACAGACTGCTCAATTTTTCTTACTGCTGCTTCACCCTTAAATTGGTCAAGCTCTTCAAACCATAGAATACCGATATAACCGAAGGGCGGTTTGATTGATTTTATCTTGTTTTCATCGTCTGCGCCTCTGAAATATATTTTCTGTCCTGTCTTTTTACGGGTAATTTCGAGAGGTGACTTTGTAAATTCATATTCATCATCAAGACCGAGGGCAGATATTGCCCACTGAATCTGATTATAAACGCTGTCTTTGAGGGTGTTGCCGACTTGTCTTAATATGCAGGCGTGCATATCTTCATTCTTTTCAAGCAGGTCAACAACATTAAGGCTGACAAATGAGGACTTTGTTGAACCTCGTCCACCAGGAAACGTATACTCACTATGTAAGTTGTCTTCTATATCAAAAAGAACCGGTGCAAAGTTCGGGGCAATGATGTTGGCAGGAATTCCGCTATACTTGTTGCCCTCAGGTGCATCGGGAAACTGCTTCTGCTTCTTAAGCTTAAGCTCTTCCTTTTCAAGCTTCATACGGTGCTGAATATAAGCGTCGTCCTGAATTATCTGTCGAAGCTCCCTGATTGCCTTCACGTCACCTTTTTTTGCCTTTTTCAAAAGAGCTGCATTCACGATAAGCATATTGTTAATGTCGGCTATCTGTTTTTCATCAAGTGCACCAAAATTTATGCCGAATTCATATATAATATCTAAATCTTCCTGAGAATTTGCAGGCAACGAAAGAAGCAAATCCATAGTCTGTTTCATCGTTTTTTTGCGTCTTCGTGTTTCACCTGACTTTTTACCACCATTTGCGCCCATTTTTCGGAGTTCGCTCGGGCTTCGTTCTGAATTTGGTATTAAATTTTTCTCATTAGGCATTTCACCACCTCAAAAACACTATTTTCACAGAAAAAACACCGAAAATGTTCATAAAAATCATATCATAAGGCTCTGCAGGAGCTTAACGGACAGAGCAAAATTCAACTCCTTAATGCAAAGGTAGGAGAATGAGCCAATGCAATGCCCGAAAACCTTTTGCACATCCCGTTCAGGAAAATGAAAAAATGCACCTGAATTGCTTCAAATGCATTTCTCTATATTATCATTTTATCAGTAAAGTATTGCCCCGCTTTATCCTCTTTTCTTTTTATCGAGCAAAAAGAAAAACAATCTTCTGTATTGATAAAAGCTTCTGCAGCTACACGGCACACACCCCAATGTTTCAAAGCCTGTACCCGAGGTGACATTTCTCTTAAGGAACTCAACAATTCCTACATCTTCTCCGCAAGCTTCGCAAATAACATCATCAATGAGCTTTATTTCGCTTTTCAGACTACTTGCCCTCATAGCTTTCTTTTCTGTAGGTGCACCGGGGATTCCACCCTTAACAGCTACTTCGGGTGCAGCAGTTGAGGATGTATAAATTTGCTGCAATTCGGCCTTCTTTTCTTCGTACTGCAAGCAAAACTCTTTAAGTTCACGGTAACGGTGCCTACTTATGTTATATTCACTTGAAAGTCTTAAATCATAATTTCTTGCCATCAATTGTCACCTCACTTGATTTCTAATTTTCTACAAAATTTATCAGATTAATCAGCCTTTTTCCCACCCATTCAGAAGCCTGCCCCTGACCGAATATGTATCTGCTCATCAACGCATGTCCCAGTTAACCTTCTGCCCGCATACTGAACAATACTTCTGCCCTTTGACAAGCTCAGCACTGCATAAAGGATTACCGCATATTCCGTATTGCTTTGGTTTAACAGCCGTTGCTTTATGTAAAGCCTCAAGCACCTTGTTTTTATCAACAGTTATTTCAGAATACTTCCTACCGCCTATTATCTGAATCACCTGCATCAGCATTTTATCCTGATGCTCAACAACATGAACCCTCAACGTTTCAAAAACTGAGTCCACCTCTCAAATGTTATAATCTACACTGATTTTGGGAAATAATTTCTTATCAATTGTCTGCTTATCAAATTTATCGAGCTCAGCTTTATGCCCTCTCAAAGCTGCAACAGCATCATCTATCACAGCCTTATGCTTCGATGCCGGTAAATGATATTTCACTTTTTCGGCTTCCTTTATAATTTCTTCAACAGACGGAGTATCCTCGTCAATGTGTCCGCCTATAACGCTTACGCTCATTCTGTATCACTCCTTATCTCAATAAAAAAATTTCAACCAAAATGGCAAATCCGAATTCACAATTGCTTTTGTAATGAGTATTCCGATTGCAGTCACTGCAATAAAATACCTATATACATCAAAAGGCTTAAGCAACCGTAAAAATCTTTTTTATCCATTCTCTGCACCTCCTTTAAAAACCTTCATTACCTTCTCATCCATAGCCCTTACAATGCCGTAGCAATTACCTTGTGATACATGGTTTTTCCACGCACTGTAGGATGCATCAAACTTTTTTCTTGACAGCTTACCTTCAGCAACAAGCTTTGCCATTTTAAGATATTTCTTTTGAGCATTACGCTTATTCTGATTCTTAAGCCGTCTTATCACCTTACCGTCAGCTGTTATGTAAGTATGAAACCCGAGAAAGCTGACACCATTTTTGAAAGGAAATATCTGTGTTTTACTGTTGATTGTCAGCTCAAGCGTATCAAGATGTGCCGTAATAACCTCAAGACAGTGCCTCAGATATTCCTTATCACGGTGTATAAGATAAAAATCATCCATGTACCTGCCGTAATACTCAATACCCAGCTCGTTTT
>JBGVGP010000146.1:0-3488 GCA_045121735.1 Acutalibacteraceae bacterium | reverse complement strand
AGCAAGTCCCTGCCCTACAATAATCTATGACAGATGAAATTCGGAATTGAGGGTCGCTTCGATTGTATAATTGATGCTACGATAGGAGTGTCGGTACAGATATAAAAAAATCAGCAGGTGCTTTACAGTAAGAGAAGCACCTGCTTTTTTGTTGCCTGTGGATTACCATAATTTTCTCTTTGAGGAAGATGGCACGACGAAGCCGCGACGGAAGGAGTAAAAAAAGAGAGGTAACACGGGATTTCCGTATTACCTCTTTTTCTGATCAGTCAATTTCTACTGAAATTTTAGTATCGCTTCTGTTTGCAGTTGCACGCATTACGGTTCTGATAGCCTTTGCAATTCTGCCCTGCTTACCAATAACTCTACCCATATCATCCTGAGCAACATGAAGGTGGTAAACGATTACGCCTTCTTCGTTAATGTCGTCAACGTCAACAGTCACCTTGTCCGGTTCGTCAACCAAGCCGGCGGCAATTGATATAAGTAAATCTTTCAAAGTGCTTACCTCCGAAAATTATTTAAGGATGTCGCACTTTTTAAGAAGAACTTTAACTGTGTCAGTGGGCTGTGCACCGTTAGCAATCCACTTCTGTGCCTTTTCAGCATCGATCTTGATTTCTGAGGGCTCTGTCATAGGATTGTAGGTACCGATTTCCTCGATGAAACGACCGTCACGGGGATATCTTGAATCTGCTACTACTACACGATAGAAAGGAGCCTTTTTTGCGCCCATACGGCGAAGTCTGATTTTTACTGCCATGATAATGACCTCCAAATAAAATATTTTTTGTTTTTATTTTTCAACACTTTCGTGCCTTTAACCTGTTTATGTCCGGTTTATTATAAACCGAAGCCGTTCATACCGCCCATGCCGTTCATCATACCGGGCATGTTGCGCATTCTTTTTTGCATTTTCTTTGATGATTTGCCGTTCATCTGCTTGAACATCTTCTGCATCTGTCTGTACTGACTGAGAAGTCTGTTAACGTCCTCAACCTGCATACCGCAGCCTGCTGCGATTCTGCGTTTTCTTGAGGGATTGATGATGTCGGGCTTTGCTCTTTCCTGAGGAGTCATGGAAAGGATAATTGCCTGAATACGGTCAAACTGCTTTTCGTCAACCTCAACCTCGTCAATCTTCTTGCTTACGCCGGGAAGCATCTTAAGAAGGTCTTTGATGGGACCCATCTTTCTTACCTGCTGAAGCTGGTCGAGAAGGTCGTTAAGGTCAAACTTGTTTTTACGAAGCTTCTGCTCAAGCTCACGTGCCTTCTTTTCGTCAAGCTCCATTTCAGCCTTTTCGATAAGTGAAAGCATGTCACCCATACCGAGAATACGTGAAGCCATTCTGTCGGGGTGGAATACATCAAGGTCACCGAGCTTTTCGCCTGTACCGACAAACTTGATGGGCTTACCTGTAACGGCTCTTGCTGAAAGAGCAGCACCGCCTCGGGTATCACCGTCGAGCTTTGTAAGAAGAAGACCGTCTATGCCGAGTGCCTCGTTGAAGGAGGTTGCAACGTTAACTGCGTCCTGACCTGTCATTGAGTCAACTACAAGCATTATTTCGTGAGGATGAACCTCGCTCTTGATGTTTTTAAGCTCTGTCATGAGCTCCTCGTCAACGTGAAGTCGACCTGCTGTATCAAGGAAAACATAGTCGTTGCCGTGGTCCTTTGCATAGGCTACAGCCTGTCTTGCAATATCAACAGGGTTAATCTGACCGAGCTGGAATACGGGAACGCCTGCCTTTTCACCTACAACCTCAAGCTGCTTGATAGCAGCGGGTCTGTAAACGTCACAACCTACAAGAAGAGGTCTGTGTCCCTGATTTTTAAGCATAAGTGCTAATTTTGCACTGTGAGTTGTTTTACCTGAACCCTGAAGACCGCACATCATAACGATTGTGGGAGGGTGGTTAGCGGTGTTGAGTCTTGCCTTTGTTCCGCCCATGAGGTTTGTAAGCTCCTCGTTGACGATTTTGATAACCATCTGTGAGGGGGTGAGGCTTTCCATAACCTTGGCACCGATTGCCCTTTCGGTAACGGTGGAGGTGAAGTCCTTAGCAACCTTGTAGTTAACGTCGGCTTCAAGCAGGGCAAGGCGAACCTCTCTCATGGCTTCCTTTACGTCGCTTTCGGTAAGTGAGCCCTTACTGCGAAGCTTTTTAAAGGCGGCTTCAAGTCTGTCTGAAAGACCTTCAAATGCCACTTGAATCAATCCTTCCGTAAATTTTATAATATAGAAGCTTTATTTTAACATCTGTGTAAGTGCAGAAATTCTTGCTGTAGCATCGTTGATTTCTCTTGAAAGCAGAGAATTCTTGTTGACCTCGTCGATAAGTGAGGCAAGCTCTCTTATTTCGTCAAGGCCGTTGTTGATTTTTCCAAAGCGCTCCATAAGTCCGAGATGCTTTTCAAAATCAAGAAGCTGAGCCTCTGCACGCTTGATAGCGTCTCTTACGCCCTGACGGGTAATGCCCTCGTTTTCAGCAATTTCTGCAAGGGAAAGGTCGTCGTTATAATAATAGCTGATGAAATCCTGCTGCTTTTTTGTAAGCATTTCACCGTAAATATCAAAAAGCATGATAATATCAAGATTTTTCGCCATTTTTATATCCTCCCTTCCTTGCTGTAAAGATATTTAACTTTACACGGCTCGGCTATTATACATTATAGCGGTGTAAATGTCAATACCTTTACAGTGAATTTTTCGGATTTACATTGATTTTTTTATTATCACCACACTTTGAATTGGAACATCCACCGCAGGTGGCGCTACAGTTTATTTTCATACGCCTTGGCGTATTTCATAACGCAGTTATTTCATAAATCCGCAAGGATTTATTTCATTGAACGATATGGTCCATCCTATATATTTACTATAGTTGTAACCGTTAATTCCTACCGCCTCGAGCCGGCAGGGCTCTTTCACCTGCCCGCTACGGGTCAGTATGTACGCTCTGCCTCTTTGAGGCAGTAATTCTGAATTCCGAATTAAAAAAGCCGCCCAAACGGGCGGCTTCCTTACTACTTACTACTCACTTCTGCGCATAAAAAAACGCCCCGATAATGGTCGTACTCTAAAGGATAGTAATTTAAAAGGCAGAAACGATTTCTCGTTTCTGCCTTTTTCTATAAGGTTTTAGTATATCCTAAAGTATTTGGAAAATGCGATGTACATTTTCCCTGCTTGTTACGGTATAAGACAAATTAAAAGCTGTGTAGGAATTTTCTACACAGCTTTTTACTATATCAAAAGAAAGAGTGTTTAATTTTTGAGAATGGTTTTGCGATATATTGCTTCGCAATTCGATATATTTTACTACATAAAATTCGATATGTTTACCTTGCGGTAAACGCGATATGATATAAATCCCATTCTCGTTGCCGTAAGGCAACATATCGCGCGTGTAACGCATATCGAGTGCAAAGCACATATCGGAAATCCCGTAAGGGATTTATATCGTTGCGTTGTGTCCTTTA
>JBGVGP010000145.1:0-1767 GCA_045121735.1 Acutalibacteraceae bacterium | reverse complement strand
TCTGTCCCTCAAACTCACCGAAGTTATATTCGGTAAGACCGTCAATTTCAATAGGAGTAAGCTCGGGATAAAGGATTGCTGCTGTTTCCTTACAACGGGGAAGGGGAGATGTGAAAACAAAATCAGCATGAGGATATACATAATCCTGCTTCATCTGTAAAAGCTGCTCTTTACCCTCCTGACAAAGAGGAGTGTCATTTCTGCCCGAGTAAATACCGTCCAAGTTGTGCTCGGTAAGTCCGTGCCTTATAAGATGTATTTTATAGTTTTTCATAAGTTAATCACCTTAAAATATAATATTCATTTAATTATATAATAAACAGAACTTAATTTCAATAAAAAGAAGATAAAATAATAGTTCGCTTTGTATTGATTTTTTTATTAGTTGCTGATATAATTAACTATCAATGTGTAAAATTCTCCAAGGAGGTTTAAGATATTATGAAACGTACTGAAATTGCAAAGCTTTATGAAAATGCAGCTTCATTCAAAGACAGTAAGGTTACCGTCTGCGGTTGGATCCGTACCAACAGAGACTCAAAGGTGTTAGGCTTTATGGAGCTTAATGACGGTAGCTGCTTTAAGGGTGTGCAGGTTGTATTTGAAAAGGATAAGCTTGAAAATTTTGCTGAAGTAGCTAAATATAACGTAGGCGCAGCTGTTGTTGTTGAGGGTGATTTTATTCTCACTCCCGAGGCAAAGCAGCCCTTTGAAATCAATGCAAGAAAGGTTACACTTGAAGGTGCATCAGCACCCGAATATCCTTTACAGAAAAAGAGACATTCTCTTGAATACTTAAGAACTATCGCTCACTTAAGACCCAGAACCAATATCTATTCTGCTGCATTCAGAGTACGCTCTGTGGCAGCACAGGCTATTCACCGCTTCTTTGAGGGTGAGGGCTTTATCTACGCACATACACCTCTCATTTCCTGCAGTGACTGTGAGGGTGCAGGTGAGATGTTCAGAGTAACAACTCTTGACATGAAAAATCCTCCTCTTACAGAGGACGGCGAAATTGATTACAGTGAAGATTTCTTCGGTAAGAGTGCATTCCTTACCGTTTCCGGTCAGCTTCAGGGCGAAATCATGGCTCAGGCCTTCGGTAAGATTTACACCTTCGGACCTACCTTCCGTGCTGAAAAGAGCTATACACAGCGTCACGCTGCAGAGTTCTGGATGATTGAGCCTGAAATTGCATTCGCAGATCTTTGCGACGATATGGATCTTGCAGAAAGAATGATTAAGTTCGTAATCAACTATGTAATGGAAAACTGCAAGCAGGATATCGAATTCCTTAATCAGTTTGTTGATAAGGGACTTATTGAGCGTCTTACAGCTGTTGCAACATCAGACTTTGCAAGAGTTACTTATACCGATGCAGTTAAAATGCTTGAAGAAAACAACGATAAGTTTGAATTCAAGGCTTATTGGGGCTGTGACCTTCAGACAGAGCACGAAAGATATCTTACAGAGCAGATTTTCAAAAAGCCTGTATTTGTCACCGATTATCCCAAGGAAATCAAGGCATTCTATATGAGACTTAATGACGACGGCAAGACCGTTGCTGCCTGTGACTGTCTTGTTATGGGTATCGGTGAAATTATCGGCGGTAGCCAGAGAGAGGAGCGCTACGACGTTCTTCTTGAAAGAATCAAGGAGCTCGGACTCAATGAAGAGGATTATTGGTGGTATCTTGATCTTCGTAAGTACGGTGGCACAAAGCACGCAGGCTTTGGTCTCGGCTTTGAAAGACTTGTAATGTAT
>JBGVGP010000144.1:0-7625 GCA_045121735.1 Acutalibacteraceae bacterium | reverse complement strand
GTGGGCCTCACCCTATAAAACTTCTCTTTTGAATTGTATTTCAGAAGACATAATTAAATTTATTCCCATGTGCGTATTATTTGGAATTTGTGCTGTTATGTGTATTATTTCTATTGTTTCCAAAAATACAGACAAAGACGGGAAAGCACATATAGCAGTCGCCGTGATATTGTTTATAAGTGCAACATATAATACTATTTCATGTACAATAGGTGATGAATTTATCAGCTTTGATTTTCCGTTTACAGTGCTTATTGCAATTTGGTTTGCAATTGTTGTAGTTGCTATTACAAAGCGTTCATCATTAATCGCCGGTTCAGAAAATAAAGAAACAGTTTTCAATAATGTTATTGAAAATACAAGCGCAGATGAATTGAAAAAATACAAAAATCTGCTTGACAGCGGTGCCATCACACAAGAAGAATATAACGAAAAGAAAAAACAGTTACTTAATTTATAATAATTCCTTATGAACACTCGCACCAGTTAAAAGTACTCACCAAAAGGTGGGTACTTTTTTTGTTATAACTGTCAGCTTATCGGCATTAAAAAATATGTTATTTGATTAAATCAGGATAAGATGCTATAATTAACTTAGAATAAAATTTCAGGAGATTTATTATGAAATCACGCCTTTTACCGTTTTTTTTAACTCTGCTTTTTGTTTTTATCCTGTCCGCCTGCAGCGGTGACCCGATTTCCGACAAATCATCGGAAGCTCAAGGTACAACAAGCTCTTTGTCGGAAACAAAAAAAGAAGCTTCAAAAAATACGGAGCTTCCTAAAGAAAATAAAGTCTATTCTGTTTTGTTTATCGGTAACAGCTACACTCACACCAACTCTATGCCTACAGAGTATTTTCAAAAAATAGCACAAGCCGAAGGATATCAGGTTGAAATAACCTCTATTGCGCAAGGTGCATACAGACTCTACAAATACGCTGACCCCACTGATACCTACGGAAAAAAGTGAATGAAGCGCTGACAGGCGCTGAAAAATTCGATTTCGTTATATTACAGGAACAGAGTATACTACCGGTTCACGAAAAATCTTACGCTTTCTATTATGCAGTCAGAGCCCTAACAGAAAAAATCCGCAGCTCGGGTGCACAGCCTATACTTTATGCAACCTGGGGACGTAAAGACGGCAGTGATACCTTAGAGGAATACAAGTTCACACATGAAAGCATGACCTGGGGATTAGCAGCGGCTTATGAGACTATCGGTAAAGAGCTTAATATTCCCGTTGCACACGTAGGTCTTGCTTTTTACGACGTAAACACCAACCATGGCAATATCGAGCTTTATAACAAGGATAAATCGCACCCTTCTCCCGCGGGCAGTTATCTTGCGGCAACAGTTTTATTTGAAAAAATCTTCAACGTAAAGCTTTCTGACGCAAAGTTCTCGGGTGACATTGGCAAGGACACTGCAAGCATACTCTGCCATGCTGCCGAAAGCGCAGTTTTTAATACCCCTGAAATCCCTGAAGAATACATAAAAGCTTCCACAGAAGCTTCACAGAATACTGTTTCGTAAAACGTAAAACAGAAGCTCTCGGAAATTCACTGAATTTGTAAATAAAAATCGTAAAGCGTTTTGTAGCGTTGCTTACCTTTTTGTAAGTACTCCCTTAAACGGCTTCTATTGACTATATGGCCACAACAGTATCTCACCGCCCTCATCGCAAGGCTTATCCTGTTTCAGAGAATCATATATTCAATAAAGATTTAAATGTGCTGAATAAAGCACATATTCAACTGATATGTACTATAAGTGTTATATGTCTCAAATTCAGTATCACTAAAATCTTTATAAAATGCACAAAATCTGCAATAAAACGAGGGTAATAATTTAAGTATCAATTATTGACTTTTGAGACATAATATGCTATTATTTTCAGGATAGGAACAGACCGTTTTTTGCTAAAAAAAAGCCTGTTGACGGTTGGCTGTTACTCAAACGACCTCACTTGAGGTAAAATAAAATTTAAATTATTAAGGAGTAGAAAAAAATGGACAAGATTTTAGAAATCCTCAGATCAATCCGCGACGACATCGACTTCGAAAATGAGACAAAGCTTATCGACGATAACGTTCTTGACAGCTTTGACATCGTTTCAATCGTTGGCGAGCTTTGCGATGAATATGACATCACAATCACAGTTGACGAAATGGAACCCGAAAACTTCAACAGCGCTGCAGCAATTCACGCTCTTGTTGAACGCCTCGTAGACGAAATGTAATAACCGGGGGGATTTTTATCCCCCTCTTTTGTGTGTTTAAGGCAAAAAAATATTAAAAAATATATACAGAAAGAGAAAGACTTATGGCACTGAATTCTTTTACCTTTTTAGTTTTTCTGGCAGCTGTGGTATTAGTGTACTACCTTGTACCTAAAAAATATCAGTGGGCTGTTTTACTTGCTGCCAGCTACGGCTTTTACCTTTTCTCAGGTATAGCACACGTATTTTACATCATTGGCACTACCCTCTTTACTTATTTTTCAAGCCACTGGATGCAGCGTCTTCGTGACAAGCAGAACGAAGAGATTAAAAACCTCGGTGACAGCATCACAAGAGAAGAAAAGAATGCTATGAAAAAAGCAGGTGCGGCAAAAATCCGCCGTATCCAGTTTGCAACTGTTTTCATCAACATTCTTGTTCTTGCCACAGTAAAGTACCTCAATTTCTTTATCGGCAAGTTCAACGATGCGTTCAACCTTTTCGAGTGGAACTCCAACGAGCCCTTTATCAACATTCTTGTTCCTCTCGGTCTTTCATACTACACCTTCAACTCCATCGGTTACCTTATTGACGTGGGTAGAGGTAAGCTCAAGGCTGAAAAGCATATCGGCAAGTTTGCTCTCTTTGTTTCCTTCTTCCCCTCAATTGTTCAGGGTCCCCTTTTCCGTTACGGCGATGTAGGTGTTCAGCTTCAGCAGGAACATAAATTTGATTATGAGCAGGTAAAATTCGGTGCTCAGCTTATTTTATGGGGCTTTTTCAAAAAGCTTGTTATCGCTGACCGTATCAGTGCTATTCCCGGCACTATATTCAATGCAAGCTTCACTAATTATACCGGCTCAGAAATTTTACTTGCAGTAATTGCTTACTCATTCTACATTTACTGTGACTTCTCCGGCGGTACAGACATCACAAGAGGTGCTGCACAGATGCTCGGTATCGAGCTTCCCGAAAACTTCAACCAGCCCTTCTTCTCAAATTCAATGGCTGACTTCTGGCGCAGATGGCATATGTCACTCGGTGCATGGATGAGAGAGTATGTATTCTATCCCATCATGCTCTGCAAGCCCGTTGCTTCACTCAGTAAGAAAATGCGTAAAAAGTACGGCGTATATTACGGTAAGCTTATTCCTTCCGTTGCTGCTCCCTTTACTGTTTTCTTCCTTATGGGTATCTGGCACAACATTACCTCGCAGTATGTTGTAAACGGTCTTTATAACGCATTCCTTATTTCAGGCAGCGTTGCTATGGAGCCTGTTTTCAAGAAGATGACCGAAAAGCTTCACATCAACACTGAAGCATTCAGCTGGCGTCTTTTCCAGATTCTCCGTACAACTGCACTTCTCTTCATCTCACGTATCATCGTTCGTGCACCCAGCCTTGCTGAGGCAGGAAGAATGATTAAGAAGATGTTCCTTAACTATGATTTCAAGCTCTTCCTTACAAAGGGCGCACTTTTCAACTACGGTGTAGGTGAAAAGGATTTCTGGCTTCTCGTATTTGCAATCGGCATCCTTACTGTTGTTTCAATACTTCGCGAAAACGGTATGAACATCCGTGAAAGCCTTGCAAGACAGAACCTTGTATTCCGTTGGGCAGTAATGCTCATACTCATAATGCTTATCGTTGTATACGGTGCTTACGGTGCAGAATACTCATCAAGCGCATTTATCTACGAGAATTTCTAAACGTCCGCAAAATAAGGGTTAACCCCCTACTCTCCTATCAGTAACTGAAATCCAAAAAATCTTCACTTTTTACAGGTTGAAGATTTTTTGGATTACGATTTTAAAATACAAAATAACGGAGGAAAAGAAATGTTTAATTCTATTGCTCTTCAGATTCAGCATTACGCTAAAGAAACCCCTGACCAGATTGCTATTATTGCTCAGGATATTAAATGCGACTACGCTTCACTTGCAAAGTATAACCGTCAGGTTGCTTTATACCTCAAAAATAAGGGCATCAAGGCCGGTGACCGTATTGTAGTTGAGGCTGACCACACACTTGAATATGTATACTTCTGGTACGGTATTCAGCTTCTCGGTGCAACCTTTGTTCCCGTTGAAAAGAGCACTCCCAGTAAGCGTATCATTGAAATTGCCAAGGAGCTCGACGCTTCTGTTATGGTATCACTCACTGCACGTGAGGATTTAGCTGACGGCTGGTCACTTGCTGACATTATGCCCGGAATCCTCGCAGGCGACGACAGCTTCATCCCCGAAGCTCCCGCTGATAACGGTCTTGCTGAAATCCTTTTCACAACAGGTACTACAGGCAAGTCAAAGGGTGTTATGGTTTCATATTCAAACCAGGTGAACATTGCACTTGCAGGTATTGAAACAACAAACATCAAGCAGGACAACGTATGGCTCATTCCTACTCCTATGAACCATGCAGCTGCACTTCGTAAGGTGCACATTGCTATGGCTGTAGGCAGCACAACCGTATTACTTGAAGGCTTCAGAAACTTCAAGCAGTACTTCAAGACAATTGAGGATTACGGTGTAACCTCACTTTACCTTCCCCCTTCAGCAATTCACCTTATGCTTGCTTTTGCTTCAAAGAATTTCCAGGAGCTTAACGGTAAAATCCGTTTTGTATATTCAAGCTCAACAGCTTACCCCGAAACTGATAAGGAAAAGATGCGTAAGCTTATGCCTGACACCTATATGTACAACTGCTTCGGCTGCTCAGAGGCAGGCGTTGTATGTACAGACGAGTTCTGTGTTTCAGGCGGTTCACAGTACACCGGCAGCGTAGGCAGACCTAACTCATACAGCGAAATCGTTCTTCTTGATGAGGACGGCAACGAGATGAAGGATGCTACAGCACAGAATCCCGGTCTTTGCGCTATCCGCAGCAAGTCAGTTATGCAGGGCTACTGGAATGAGCCCGAGCAGACTGCAAAGGCTCTCAAGAACGGCATGCTTGTTATGAGTGACCTTTGCTATTTTGCTCCTAACGGTGAGCTTCTTCTCGTAGGCAGAAGCAACGACACCATTAACCTTGGCGGCCTTAAGGTTGCTCCCGCAGAGGTTGAAGAAGTAGTTCTTCGTGTTCCCTGCGTTGACGAATGCCTCATGATTCCTACAGTCAAGGCCAACAACACAGCACTTAAGCTTCTTGTTGTTGTCAAGGAAGGCATGGAGCTTGACGAGGCTGCTATCAGAGCAATGATTGCAGAAAACCTTGAGCCCTACAAGATTCCCAAGCAGATTGTTGCTATTGACGAAATCATCAAGACCTTCAACGGCAAGATTGACCGTAAGCAGATGATTGCTAAATATGCTTAAATAAACAAACTAAGCCGACAGTTTTTTTACTGTCGGCTTGATTTTTATTTATGCTTATAATATAATTATGCTACCGAATATTATTATATTATCAGGAGAAAATTTATGCATTTACTTAAGGTTGATAAAGAACATTACGTGGGTCAGGCTGACCCCTTCATAATGAAAAGCAACGGCAGATATTATATCTATGTCACCGGTCACGATGCAGTTTATGCTTACCATTCAGACAATCTTTTTGAAGGCTGGGAGTTTTACGGCAAGGTTATGACCATGGAGGGTCACGACTCCTTCTGGGCACCGAGCGTAATTGAGCTTGACGGTAAATTTTATATGTACAACTCAATTGAAATTTACAATGACACACCCGATAAGGGCGGTCACAGGGGCGCTATGCACGTTTCAGTTGCCGATAACCCTCTCGGTCCGTTCACAGGCACAAAACAGATTCTGCACCCCTTTTCGATAGATTCTCATATTGTAAAAAATGAAGCAGGTCTCTTCCTTTTCTATTCTTCAAACAAGTTTGAGGGTGAGAGAATAGGCACATGCATTTATGTAGACAGAATGCTTGACCCCTTCACCCCCGAGGGTAAGCCTGTGCTTGTACTTGAGCCTACACTTGATGAGGATATTTACTGCCGTAACCGTTACAAAAAGGGACAGCACTGGCATACAATTGAAGGTGCGTTTTATTTTAAAGAGGGTGACTGGCAATACCTTATGTATTCAGGCAACTGCTTTGAGCAGCCTACATATTACATCGGTTATGCAAGGGCAAAAACTGATGAAACTGACCTTACAAAAATCAAGTTTGAGAAATATCCCGACGCTGATACATACCATCCTGTTATGAAGGCAAACGACTTCGAGGAGGGCACGGGTCACCACTCAATGATTAAAGAAGACGGTCAGTGGTACGCTGTTTATCACGCAAGAGATTACGGTGACAATGACGGTGCGAGTGCCTTTGATGCACGAAATGCACGAATCTGTAAGCTTAACGTTGAAGACGGCATTATTACAGCTGAATGCTATAAAGATAAGATATAATGTAAAGTTCTTTGATTCTTTCTTACAAGAAAGAATGCCCGACCGGCGAGGTCATAAATAATATAAATAATAAGGAGCTGTAATACGCCGACACCAGATAAGGCAGTAATTGTTTCTCGAACAAAATTCCCTGTATTATTGCCAAAAGCCTCGCAAGGCGACAGCCTAGCTGCGTTTTATGGCTTCAATACAAGAAATTTTCAGTTCTTACGAAACTGCGAAGCACTTTAAAATGCGAAATAGTATTACAAGAAAAGGCGAAAACCACCGATAATGCTGACGCATATTGGTGGTTTTTAACGCATTATTGTGATGATATTTCACTTTTTAAAGAAATACTGCCTTATGTGGTGTCGGCGTAAGACAGCTCCTTTTATTGTATGTGATATTTTATTATGGGGCTTTGCCCCTTACCCCACAAGCTTTTGAAAAAGCTTGACCAAAACTTTAATTGTTTTTACTTTTTATAATACTTATCTGTTCTTTTCAGATACTCTACCAGCATTCCTGTCCAGTCAGTCTGAATAAAATCATAGCCTCTGTCGGCAAGGTAACCCCAACCAAGGTCTTCATTCACGGTAAGTGATGTATCGTCACTGTGACCGCCTGCAAGCTGCTGCCTGTGATCAAAAATAATAGCATTTGCCCAAAGAAGCTTTCCGTCAGCGTGAATTTTTTCTATAAATTCATCCTGTGCTACAGGTGCACTGTCTGTTTTGAAGCAGGTTTCTATACCAATGTAATTGATGTTCCTTTTCATAAGCTCCTCGTGGCAGCCGCACTTTTCCTTTACAATAGGCATAAAGGGAAGCTCGGGCGAAAGATTTTCAAGCAATGAAAACACTTTTTCTGACGGTGCACTTTTTACAAGCATTTGCTCTGTCATTCCGTGGCGCTTTACTGCCTCATATATCTTCTGAGGATTTGACCAGAATTTATCAATGTTAATATAGCATCTGTTCTTGAACTGCTCAAGAAAATCGTCAAAGGAGGAAATACCGAACTGTGTAGGTGTATTGTCTGTATTTACAT
>JBGVGP010000143.1:0-3187 GCA_045121735.1 Acutalibacteraceae bacterium | reverse complement strand
GAGCACAGGTAAAAATTCTTTTTTCATATCAACACCTCACTGGAATAATATGCTCAGTGCAAACAGTGCCTGCGCGGCAAAGTAGGTATAGGAAACGGCATAATGCAGAAATTTAGGTCTTTTGATTCCACCCTTGCCGACGCCTATCATAATATCTGATGCGAAGAAAAGTGTACCTCCTGCTATAAGACATAAGCCAAATATAGCATTGCCCTCATAAAGTGCAACGGCACCCTTTGTAAGAGCACAGGCAAAGGAAAAAATAAGAACCGGTACATAAATTAAAAGCATATTCTTTTTGCCCTTTAATTTAAGCTTTGTTTTTGCAAAAGCAACAATAAGCGCCGTTACGGCTACGGTTATTCCAAGCACTGCCGTCATATGTGACGAGGCCTTATAAGCACCTATGAAAAGGAAGGTGATGCTGTAAACGATATGCCCGAGAGCAAAGAATACAACGCCTAAAGGAAAAAGCTTTTTTGCCTTATATTCAAGAAAGAAATCACCGAGCATACCAAGAGCAAGACCGCCGAGCATCATAAGGGTATATTCTGTTACGCTGCCGAAGGCTACGGCAGAAAAGGCACCTGTTATAAGATACAAAAATGCACACAGCATTTTAAGCGGAAAGCCGTATTTCTTCGATAGGCCCGTTTTCTGCGTAACATAGGGCATCAGAATTGTTATTGCGGCAAAAATAAACGATAATATCTTCATACTTTTAACCGATATTGTAATCTGTAAGATATGCCTTTGTGTTGTTTACCATCTTGGTGAAAAGCTCCTTGGCTTCACTAAGTGAGCAGGTAACAAGAGGATCGTTTGCAAAGACCTCAAATATTCTGTCAAGGCTTCTTTCGGCAATTGCATCTGAAAGAACCTCCTGCTGTGTACAGATGCGTGCAATAAGAGGATAAATCTCCTTAGGGATTTCACCTGCGACAACGGGTGTTACTGTGCCTGAAGTGAATGACGCATTGGTTTCAACAACGGCACCGAGAGGAAGATTAGGAATCTGTCCGCGATTGGGAAGATTTACGTTAGTAACAAAATCACCGAGACCGAGAATAGCTCTCATCTGCTTTACGCCCTCTTCACCTGTAAGCTTAAGCTTGATTTCCTCTTCACCGCTTAAAAGACGCTTGCTTTTTGCAAGACGCTCCTTAAGTTCGTCCTTTCTTGACCATACGGGAGTAAGGTGGAAAAGCATCTCCTCTACTCTGTCGTTATTTTCAAGGTACCACTTGCCCTCACAGAATTCGGCAAGATGTCTGTCACCTGCGGCGGCAATATAACCGAAACGGCGGAAAAGGTCTATTTTCACCTTGTGGGCGTTACCGTGAAAGCTCTTGAGCCATTCGGGGTCAACGTATTCGGTACAGCCGTCCTTATATTTTTCGCAGAACTGCTTATAGTACGGGAAAAGGTCAACATTTCTGTAGGTTGCCTTTGTAAGCCAGGTGAAATGATTCACACCGATGGGGTTAACCTTGATTTCCTTTCTCTTTACGTCCTCGCCGAAAAGCACGCTTGCCATTTTAGCAAGAACGTCCTGTGTGCCGAAAACCTCATGGCAGCAGCCGAAGGCCTTGATTTCGGGAAAAACTCTGTAAAGAGTCTTAACACAAAGAGTCATAGGATTGGTGTAGTTGATAACCCAGGCATCAGGTGAATATTTTTTGATATTCTCTGCGATTTCCTCGAACATAGGAATTGTTCTCATAGCACGTACAACACCGCCGGGGCCTGTTGTATCACCTACGGACTGATAAATTCCGTACTCCTCGGGAGCGTGAACGTCGCTTTCCATTTCGTCAAAGGTGCCGGGGAGAATAGAGATAATAACAAAGTCTGCGCCTGTAAGAGCCTCAGCGATAGTTTCAACGGCCTTATATTCCCATTTTGAGGTTGCACCCTCAAGGTCGTTGTATTTGTTGCCTATAACCTCATTTGCCTTTGCGGCTTCAAAATCAATATCGTAAAGCTCAACACGTCCGCTCATATCACCTGCAGTTGCAAGGTCACTCATAAGACCCCACGCCCAGCCTCTTGAGCCGCCGCCTATGTAAGCTATTTTTACGTCTTCTGCCTTGTTGTCAATATATTTCATAAAAACACCTCATTACTGATGATTAAAAATTCTTTCGGCAGTGTAAGTGCCGTCTGCCTTTATATTAAGCACGGTACAGCCCTGTATCCACTCGTTTTCGGGAGAGTCAAACTTGGTTGACATATTGTATGCACCGTAGCCTGAAGGCTGCATATAGGATAAGAGAATACCGTCACACATAACACCGAAGTTGTTTACGTGGTCGTGGCCGAAGTAAACCGCCTGTGCACTGCCCTTTTCCTTCATAGCGGCAAAAAGACCTGCATCGAAGGCTGATTCACAAACGCCCTCTCTTTTGTCACCGTAAAGGAATTCACCCTCGGCATATTCCTTTTCTGCCTGATAAATCGGAATATGAACAACGGTTACTGACTTGAATTTACCGTACTGCTCTTTTATTGCATCGTGCTTTTGCTTGTACCATTCAACCTGTGAGGTCTTTACGCCGTCGTAAACCTCCCCCTCTTCGGTTACACCGTATTCTGCCTTTGCCTCCTCGGTCATATAGTCACCTGAATCCATAAGGAAGAATACCTCCTTGAGAGTACCGTCGGAGTTGAGAATGTTTATTGCACAGTTGCCGTTACCGTCAACATCTGCCTTACCCTCTTTTACAAGGCAGTGTTCATAGGAGGAAAAGAGCTTTATAACATCTGCTCTGCCATAGGAAAGGAAGCCGTCGCCCTCGTGGTTACCGAGAACAGTTGCCCAATAAACGCCAAGAGCCTCGAAAAGCTCTGCAAGCTGAACGTTTCTCTTTTTATTAAAGCCGTACGTAACATTGTCACCGCCCAAGATAACAAGGTCGGGCTTCTGCTCATTTATGTTTTTCACCATATTGGTAACAGTGATGCTGTCGAGCTCCTTATCACCCTTAAGGTGTGTGTCGGTGAACATAAGAACCTTAAAGTTACCGTCGGAATTCTTTTTTACTGTTACGCTGTCCTCGTCTTCAGCAACGATTTCAATATCACTCTCAAGCTTTTCCACCGATGAAATATCGTAGGAAATTCCCTTTGAGCGCTGGAAGCCTATAAAGCCTCCGAAGCCGATTACTGCTACAAGTAAAACTGCAAT
>JBGVGP010000142.1:0-3582 GCA_045121735.1 Acutalibacteraceae bacterium | reverse complement strand
CGAAATAGTATTACAAGAAAAGGCGAAAACCACCGATAATGCTGACGCATATCGGTGGTTTTTAACGCATTATTGTGATGATATTTCACTTTTTAAAGAAATACTGCCTTATGCGGTGTCGGCGTACTACCACTCTTTTTTGTTTTGCTTTTGTTTCAGAATGCTGAATTCAATACTCTTTCACTACCGTCAGCTAATCGGATTTTAAGATGGCACATTTCATCAATTCCGACAACTGTTCCCTTATACTCTTCATCACCGTTTTTTACGCTTATTTCCTCTTTGAGACCGAGAAGCCTTTCCGAATATTCCTTTATAAATTCTTTTTCGGTAAGGCTACGGTAATAAGAGGTGAATTCATTTGCAATTTCAGCTATCAGTCGGTTTTTGATATTGCCGTCCTTATCACCGAGTGCCGCCGCAATTTCCTTTAATTCATCAGGAAAGCCGCCCTCGGGCTCACTTAAGTTGATGCCTATGCCTACAATTGCCCATTCTATTTCCTTACCGCTTTTTGAAAAATGAGCCTGGGTCAGAATTCCGCCGACCTTTTTACCGTTGAGATAAAGGTCATTTACCCATTTAATCTTAAGCTTAATGCCTGTTACCCTTTCAACGGCCCTCGCAGAGCTTACTGCCGCCATTGTGGTTAAAAGCGTACACTCCTGTGGAGTGAAGTCAGGCCTTAAAAGAAAGCTCATATATATGCCCGTGCCGTCGGGTGAAAAAAAGCTTCTTCCCTTGGTGCCTCTGCCCTTTGTCTGAGCGTCGGCAATAAGAAGAGCTGTTTCCCCTTCACCGTTTTCTGCACGCCTTTTCATTTCATCGTTTGTGGAGTCGATTATATCAACCGTTTCTATTTTTAAATTTACAGATTCATCCGTAAGATGTTTTCTGATAATTTTTGCATCTGCTCTTTCCTTCAAGCGTCATCACCTCTTTTGTGCGCATCTATTTTAACATAAAACAAAACTGAAATACAAGACATAAAATCAACCCGGCACATCAAATGAGTGCCGGGACTTTTAATTTCTTTTATATTACTTACCGCCGAACATTGCAAGCAGGAAGCCTGCAGCAACTGCAGAGCCGATAACACCTGCAACGTTGGGACCCATAGCGTGCATAAGAAGGAAGTTTCTGGGATTGTACTTTCTGCCCTCGTTCTGAGCAACACGGGCTGCCATAGGAACAGCGGAAACACCTGCCGCACCGATAAGAGGATTAACCTTACCGCCTGTAACGAGGTAGAGAACCTTACCGAGAAGAAGACCGCCAACGGTTGAGAAGGCAAATGCAACAAGACCGAGAACAACTATTTTAAGTGTTTCTGCCTTGAGGAAGGTCTGGCCGTTTGTTGTTGCACCAACGGTAAGACCGAGCATAATAGTAACAATGTTCATAAGAGCATTCTGTGCTGTATCGGAAAGTCTGTCAACAACACCGCACTCCTTGAAGAGGTTACCGAGCATAAGGAAGCCTAAAAGAGGAGCAACGGAGGGAAGAATGAATGCGCAGATAACAAGAACAACAACGGGGAAAATAATCTTTTCTGCCTTTGAAACCTTGCGAAGCTGCTTCATTTCTACCTTGCGCTCCTTTTCGGTTGTAAGAGCCTTCATAATAGGAGGCTGAATAAAGGGAATAAGAGCCATATAGGAATATGCGGCAACGGCAATGGGGCCTAAAAGGTGGCCTGCAAGCTTACCTGTAAGGAAGATTGCAGTAGGACCGTCTGCGCCACCGATAATTGCAATTGATGCTGCTTCATTAGGCTCAAAGCCGAGAAGAATAGCAATAACAAAAGCAACATAAATACCAAGCTGTGCCGCTGCACCTAAAAGAAGCGACATGGGATTAGAGAGAAGAGGACCAAAGTCTGTCATACAGCCGATGCCAAGGAAGATAATGCACGGGAAGATACTCGATTTAACACCTGCATATATAAGCCTGAGAACACCGCTGTCGTACCAATGGGCACCCTCTACTATGTTGGTTGTATCCATAAGTCCCGTGGGGTCATCCATAAGACCTGCGCCGGGAAGGTTTGCAAGAAGAATACCGAAGGCAATGGGAACAAGAAGCAGGGGCTCACACTTTTTAACAATTGCAAAATAAAGAAGCACAAAAGATACAAGAATCATTACAAGATTCTGCCAAAGAAATGTGCCGTCTGCAAAAAGTGCAAAAAAGCCCGATGATTCCCACAAGCCGACAAGGACATCTTTAATCATTTCCATTATAAGAAATCTCCTTTTCTTTTAATTTTACTTTTCGGGAATCACATTACTGCAAGAACGTCATCTGTGTTAACGGTTGAGCCCTTTGAAACAAGAAGCTGCTTTACTGTACCGTCACAGGGAGCTACGATATCATTTTCCATTTTCATAGCCTCAAGAACCATAAGAACATCGCCTGTCTTGACAGCCTGTCCTACGCTCACGTTTACGCTTAAAATTGTGCCGGGCATAGGTGAAGGCACCTTTGTTCCGTCACCTGCTACGGGAGCAGCTGCAGCAGCGGGTGCAGGTGCTGCGGCAGGAGCGGCTACGGGTGCGGCAACAGGTGCTGCTGCATCGAAAACAGAAAGAAGGACTGCCTCCTGCTCGTTGACCTCAACCTCGTAATTTTTACCGTTTAATGTAACTACATACTTCATTTTATTTATCCTCCATCAGTCTGATTGACTTGAACGCAAGTCTGTTAAGGGGTATACCGCTCTTATCTGACACAATTGCCATAATAATTGCGGCTGTTTTCTCGTCTGTGCCGACAAGCTCAAGCTCGCCCTGATTCATGCCTGCAGGCATCGGTACGCCAGCTGGAGCAGCTGCAGCCTGTGCAGGTGCATCGGCGGTCTTTTTGCTGTTCGCTTTATTTTCAACAGCTCTTATCACCTTTGAAACAAGGAGGATAAGAAGAGAAATGACAGCAAGAATGCAGATAACCGTCGTAATACCGATAAGAGAAACTGCAAGAGCATCTGTAAGAGGCATTTTTAACTGAAACATTTTATTACCTCCTTATACTTCTCTGATGGTGTATCTGAAGGTGTTTCTTTCTTTTTCGTCACGCTTGTCGAAGAAAGCTTCAGCCTGAGTGGGGAATGCAATATAAGAAAGAACATCTTCTTCGCTCTTTGCCTTATCGCCGATTTCAGCCTTTGCCTTTTCCATATAAGGCTCAAGGGTATCAGCAAAACGGCAGGTAACAGGCTTTTCGTCACCGAGAATCTTCTTTGCAAGCTCTGCATTAACATCACCGGGAGCCTTGCCGTAGAAGCCGAAGAAATAGTTTTTGATTTCCTTTGAGATGTTCTTGTATCTTTCGCCTGCAAGAACATTCTGTGTTGCCTGAACACCGACCATCTGGCTGAGAGGTGTTACAAGAGGAGGATAACCGAGGTCCTCACGTACTCTGGGCACCTCAAGAAGCACCTCTTCAAACTTATCAAGCTTGCCTGCAGCAGTAAGCTGTGCAACAAGGTTTGAAAGCATACCACCGGGCACCTGATAAAGAAGTGCATCGGTATCAGTTGCAAGAACAACGGGATTAAGAAGACCGCTTTCAAGAGCCTTCGCT
>JBGVGP010000141.1:0-2187 GCA_045121735.1 Acutalibacteraceae bacterium | reverse complement strand
CTTGGGACCGAGGGAGCAGTTCATACCTATTGCATCAACACCAAGGCCCTCAAGAAGAGCTATCATTGCCTTTGCATCGGCGCCCGTCATCAGCTTTCCTCTTTCGTCAAAAACATTGCTGACAAAAACAGGAAGTGAGGAGCCCTCCTTTGCGCCGAGAACAGCCGCCTTTGTTTCAAGGCTGTCGTTCATGGTTTCAATTATGATAAGGTCTGCTCCGTTTTTCTCACCCTCTGCGGCAACAAGACGAAAGGCTTCAACAGCCTCCTCAAAGCCGAGGTCACCAAGAGGCTCAAGCATTCTGCCGGTAGGGCCTATATCAAGGGCAGTAAAGCATTTTTCCTTATCACCGTCAAAAAGAGCAATTGCCTTTTTTACATTGCTTACAGCCGCGGCAATTAGCTCAGCGTAATCATCCATTTTAAGAGGATTTGCGCCGAAGGTGTTTGAGGAGATTATATTACTTCCTGCCTTTAAATATTCAAGATGGATTTCGGTTATTATTTCAGGGTGGGAAAGATTCCAGTGCTCGGGCTTTTCACCGGGCTTGAGTCCTCTTGCCTGAAGAAGTGTACCCATACCTCCGTCAAAATAAAGACGTGTATTATCAAGTAAATTTCTTATACTCATATTTATTCCTCCACCACGCCGATAAATGCCGTTACGGATTTAACGGGTGTCATAAAAAACGAATCTGTAAGAGTGATACCGATATTCTTCTGTGCCTGCAGAAAATCGAGCACCTCACGCTGATGGCAAAGCTCAACTCCGCCGTAACCGGGGCTGAAGCGTGGCTTTGTTTTTTTGCCGTCGGCAATTTTTTCATTGACTTTATCACACCAGCACTCAACAGCCGATGAGCCTATAGCATTTATAACCATAGCCTTTGCACTGTCAACGCTCTGATATCTCAGAAGCATTCTGTCAATACCGATGCCTGCCGTTGCGGCAAAAACATAGGCTGACCTGCAGTCTTCAAGATTTTTACAAAGAGCTGCACTTTTTATTTCACCAAAATCAAAGCGCACCGTGTCATCACCGACAATCTCCACACTGCTTTTGCGCCAGACAGCCTTGAAAAAGGCTTCTTTTTTTATAAGGGCTTCACACTCAAGGTAGAGCCTGTCAAGCTCTTCGTTTTCTGCATCGGCACCACAGCCCATAAAGCGGTAAGCCATTTTTTTGCTGCAGCCAATTTCTTCTCCCTTGCACGAGCAGAAGCTGATTGTGTTATCACTCATAATTAAGAGATTACCCACCGATATGCTCGATACATTCAGTGGGCACCTTTCGTTATTATTTTATTATTGCACTTACGTTTTCCATAATCTTCTGTGCCACCTCGGGCTTGTTCATGGAGTAAACGTGCACTGCCTTTACACCGTTTGCGTAAAGGTCAATTATCTGCTCGGTTGCATAGGCAATACCCGCCTGCTTCATTGCCTCGGGATTATCGCCGTAGCGGTCAACGATTCTTACAAAGCGCTGAGGAAGTGCCGAGCCCGATATACGGCAGATGCGCTTGATTGACTTCGGATTTGTAACAGGCATAATACCTGCAACAACGGGAACGTCTATACCTGCGTTTCTGGCTCTGTAAATAAAATTGTAAAGCAGATTGTTATCAAAAAACATCTGTGTTGTAAGAAATTCACAGCCTGCATCGACCTTTTGCTTAAGATGCTTCATATCCTCAATGGAGCTTTCACTTTCAGGATGACTTTCGGGATAGCAGGCTCCGCCGATGCAGAAGCCGCCGAATTCCTTTATTTCAGCTGTAAGCTCACTTGCATAGGAGTAATCAAGATGCTCTCTGCTCATACCCTCGGGAATGTCACCCCTTAAGGCGAGGATGTTTTCAATGCCCTTTGATTTCAGAAGCTCAAGCTGCTGTCTGATTTCAGCCCTTGTAGAGGAAACACAGCTCAGGTGAGCAAGCACGGGAACATCGTACTTATCCTGTATATTACCTGCAATTTCGGCAGTAAACTGTGACGTACCTCCTCCGGCACCGTAGGTAACGGACATAAAATCAGGGCTTTGCACTGCAATTTTCTCCGTTGCAATTCTTACAACCTCAAAGTTATCCGTTGTTTTAGGCGGAAAAACCTCCATTGAAAGGGTCGGCTTTTCACTTTTTATGATATCAATAATTTTCACGTTAGTTCCTTCTTTCGGGGGCGCTTG
>JBGVGP010000140.1:0-9844 GCA_045121735.1 Acutalibacteraceae bacterium | reverse complement strand
CATTTTCCTCACGAAGCACGGCACCGCCGCCCGTAGAGATTATAACGCCGCTTCTTTTTGAAGCCTCCATTACTGCCTCCTGCTCAAGGTCACGGAAATACTGCTCACCGTTTTTTTCAAAAATTGTGCTGATTTCACCGTATTTATCCACAATCATTTCATCGGTATCAATAAACTCTCTGCCTGTTTTTTCACAAAGAGCTTTGCCTATTGTTGTTTTGCCGCTACCGGGCATACCGATAAGAACAATATTCTGCTTTTCTTTTTTTAAGAGACTGAATATTTCATCAGCCTTCTTTTCCTTTTCAATACATTGTCCCATAAAATATTCGCAGGCAAGCACACCCTGGCTGACGAGCATATAAAGACCGCACTCGCAGGGAACACCGTTGCTTTGAGCATCAATGCAAAGCCTTGTTTTCAAAGGATTATATACCGCATCGGTGACACCCTTAAGCCTTTTGAAAAGAGAGATGTCCAGGGGTGAAGAAAAGTTATCGGGATACATACCGACGGGAGTGGTATTGATTATATAATCTGCATCACAGTGAAGAGCATATACGTTTTCGTAATTGACGCTTCCGCTGCGACTAACTGATATAATTTCACCTGCACCGAGGCTTTCTGCTACTGCAAGGGCAGTTTTCGCAGTGCCTCCCGTACCGAGAACAAGCACCGTTGCGTCCTTATAATCAAAGCCCTGCTTTAAAATAAGCGCCCTCATGCCGCCAAAATCTGTATTATAGCCGTAAAGCTTACCCTCGCGGTTAACAACTGTATTTACGGCGCCTATTTTTTTGCGGCTTGGTCAATATAATCAAGATACGGCATAACGTCTGACTTATAGGGAATTGTTACGTTGATACCCAGAAAATTCTTTCTTTCCATAAAGGCGCCAAGGTCTTCAGGGGCAATTTCCTTAAGCTCATATTCATAGCCACCGATTTTTTCGTGTATCGGCTTTGAAAAGCTGTGTCCGAGCTTTTTGCCGATAAGTCCGTATTTCATTAAATCACTTCCCGAAAAACTGTGTACCGAAGCGCATTATAAGCAAATCACAAAGTATAATTGCCGTTACGCTGTCGGCTACAACCCTTGCTCTGTGAATAATTGCAGGGTCATGTCTGCCCTTGATTTCAAGGTCAGCATTTTCCATCATCTTGAAATTAACCGTGCTCTGTTTTTTAAAAATCGAGGGAGTCGGCTTAACTGCAAGGGTAAATTCAAGGGGCATACCGTTTGTAATACCGCCGTTGATACCGCCGTTATTATTGGTAACGGTAGTAATTTTTCCGTCACACATTCTGAATTCATCGTTAGCCTCGGAGCCCTTCATTTTTGCAAAATCAAATCCCTTGCCGAATTCAATGCCCTTGACACCGGGAATCGAAAAAAGTCCGTGAGCGAGCATAGATTCAACACTGTCAAACCAAGGCTCACCAACACCTGCCGGCATACCTGTTACAACGGTTGTAAGCGTACCGCCTACGCTGTCGCCCTCTGCCTTTGCTTTTTCAATGCAGGAAATCATCTCTTCCCTTGCCTTTTCACAAAGCACGGGCATCTCAAGAGCCTCAAGAAGTCTGATATCCTCACTGTAATTTTCAAAGGCTCTGTCCTTGATTTCACCGAGAGAGGAAATGTGAGTAGCTATTTCAATACCCTTTGATTTAAGCGTTGAAATTGCAAGAGCACCTGCAGCCACCAAGGGCGCAGTAAGTCTGCCCGAGAAGTGACCGCCACCGCGGTAATCCTGAAAGCCGTTATAACGCATCTCGGCAGTATAGTCGGCGTGACCGGGACGGGCAAGGTCCTTTGTAAGAGAGTAGTCCTTGCTTTTTGTGTCGGAATTTTCAATCATAAAGCAGATGGGAGTACCTGTTGTTCTACCCTCGAAAACGCCGCTTAAAATTTTAACCTCATCGGCTTCACGGCGAGATGTTGAAATACTGCTTATGCCCTTACGCTTTTCCATCTGTGAGGCGATAAAGGCTTCATCAACCTCAACACCCGACGCAACACCGTCAAGCACGGCACCTATTGCCTTGCCGTGGCTTTCTCCGAAAAGAGTAAGAGTGAAGCTGTTACCTATGGTGTTTTTCATTATTTCACACCCTTTAAATAAGATTTATAATATCCTTAATTGTCATTTCTTCAAAATAAAACGAGCCGATTTCATCACATTTTACAACGCTTATTTTATCCCCTTGGGATTTTTTATCGTGGCTCATAATTTCTGCAAGCTTTACCTTATCAAAGGCAAATTCAGTAGGAAGCCCCACGTTAGCAAGAGCTGTTTTTACCTCTTGCTTTATGCTGTCGGCACACATAGGAGGAATACCGAGAGCCACACACTCACCGTGTAAAAGCTCACCGAAGGCTACTCCCTCAATGCCGTGGCCTATTGTATGGCCGAAGTTAAGGCTTTTACGAAGCCCGGCTTCCTTTTCGTCCTGTTCTACAACCTTCTTTTTTATTTTAAGTGAAAGCTCAATGATTCTGTCGATGTGCTTCATATAATCATCAGCCTTGAAGATGTCAAAAAGTGACTTATCAAAGCACATGCCCATTTTGATGCTTTCAGCAAGTCCGTTTTTAAGCTGACGCTCAGGCAGAGTAGAAAGCACCTCGGGGTCAATTATAACGCCCTTTGGCTGATGAAAGGCTCCGATAATATTTTTTACCGTACCAAGATCAATTGCGGTTTTGCCACCTATTGAGGAATCCACCTGTGAAAGCACTGTTGTAGGAATGTTATAAAAGTCGATACCTCTCATATAGGTTGCGGCAGCAAAGCCTGCCATATCACCGACAACACCGCCGCCTACGGCAATTACTGCATCCTTTCTCGTAAAGGAGTATTCAAGCAGCTTTTCGCACATAGCCTTATAGGTATCAAAATTTTTACTTTTTTCACCCTCAGGGAAGGTAAAAATAAAGCTTTCGGAAAATTGAGAAGCAACAGCAAGCGAATAAGCTTCAGGCACGCCCGAATCAGTTACAACGAGCACCTTGCCATTTATTCTGAATATTTCGGCAGCTTTTTTCAGTGCTCCCCTTTCAAGGGTTATGTTGTAGCTGTCGGCGCCGAGATTAACAGGAATAATCATTTGTATCACCTTAAATCTTACAGTTATCCTTAAAGGTACCTATCATCTTGAGTCGGTCGCAGCAGTCGGAAAGCTCATCGAGCATATATTTACCTCTTCTTGACTGAAGGTCACCTGTAATTTCCACGTAAAAATAATATGTCCAGATAAGGTCCTTCATTGCACGGCTTTTTATACTGCGCATTGAATAGCCGTGATGACCTATGACATTGATAGCGTGAGCAAGAGCACCTGCCTTATCAGGTACCGTGAAAACAATAATTGAATGATCGCGCTTTTCCTTACAGAGAGTTCTTGAAAGTACTACAAAGCGTGTAGTATTGTTCGAGGCCTCGTTGATGTTTTCTCTTATAACAGAAAGCCCGTAAAGCTCTGCTGTTTCTCTGCTTGCAATTGCGGCAACAGCAGGATCGCCCAAATCTGCAACATACTTTGCAGCCATTGCCGTGTTTTCCCACGCTTCGCTTTTATAGCCTTGATTACGTATAAAATATGCACACTGGTCAATAGCCTGCTGATGGCTTATTACCTTTGTTATATCCTTTTCCGTAACGCCATCGAGACCGATAAGATTATGCCTTACATCAAGGCTATAAACACCGTTTACATAAAGTGAGCCGGAAAACATAAGATCAATTACCTGACCTACCTCACCTGCACGGCTGTTTTCAATGGGAATAACTGCCGCATCACACTCACCCTTTTCAACAGCTTCATAGGCAGCCTTGAAATCGGGATAGGATATTCTGTTGCCGTCGGGGAAAATACGGCCTGCAGCAATATGAGCAAAGGCACCCTCTACACCGCTGTAGGCAATGTTCGCGCCTTCAAGTATACGGTGCTGAAAGCGTTTTGAAATATCCATAGTGTTCTTTATAAAGGGAACATAGAACTCTTTTATTTCTTCGTTTTCAATATTGAGAAGATTTCCTTTTACGACCTCATCCTCACGGGCAGAATCAAAAACGGGCAAGCCTCTTTCCTTTTTGTATTCTGCAACAAGGCGAACCGCCTCCATTCTTTTTTCAAACAGACGGGCAATTTCCCTGTCGACCTCAGCTATTGTTTCTCTGGCCTTTATAAGCTTATCCATACTAACACCTTATTTATAAATTATATTCCTTTGCAAGCTTTTCGAAGGAAGGAAGTGACCTTTTAATCATATCTGTTGATACACAGTAGGCAAGGCGCACATAGCCCGGGAAGCCAAAGGAATCACTGGGCACAAGAAGAAGGTCATATTTTTTTGCCTTTTCGCAAAATGCCATTGCATCCTCCTCGGGAGATTTCATAAACAGATAGAATGCGCCGTCGGGCTTTGCTACTGTGAAGCCGTATTCCTTGAAGGCATCTACAAGAAGGTCTCTGTTCATTTTATAAACAGAAACATCGGAGGTCTGACCTACGCATTTTGTTATAACTCTCTGCATAAGTGAAGGGGCACACACATAGCCGAGCGCTCTGCCGGCACCGCATACTGCCTTATAAACAAGCTCAAAATTGCTTACCTCATCGGGAACAAGAATATAACCGATTCTGTCACCGGGAAGTGAAAGGGATTTACTGTAGGAGTAACAAACGATTGTGTTATCGTAGTACTTTGTAAGATAAGGAACCTCAACATCGCCGTAAACAAGCTCACGGTAAGGCTCATCGGAAACGAGGAAAATCTCTTTGCCGTATTCCTCCTGCTTTTTTCTGAGAATATCGCAAAGGCCCTTTACTGTCTGCTCATTTATAACAACGCCTGAGGGATTATTGGGAGAATTGACAACAACTGCCTTTGTGTTCCTTGTAACCGCCTTTTCAAAGGCTTCAAGGTCAATCTGCAAATCATCTGCGTTGCACTTCACCTCAACGGGCTTTGCACCTGCTGAAGAAATAAATACCTTGTATTCGGGAAAATAGGGAGCGAAAATGATAATTTCGTCGTCCTTTTCACTAAGGGCACGGAAGGTGATGCAAAGAGAAGCAGCGGCACCTGCAGTCATATAAAAATTCTTCATTGAAAAGCTTGTTCCGAAGCGCTCATTGAGATTGTCGGCAATTGCCTGTCTTGTTTCGTTATCACCTACTGCAGAGGTGTAGCCGTGAAGCTCACAGGAGTTCATACCGAGTGTAAGCTCACGGATTGCTTCGTTTACGCTTTCGGGTGCGGGAACACTGGGATTACCGAGACTGTAGTCGAAAACATTCTCCTTACCTATTTCTGCAGCACGCTTTTTACCGTACTCAAAAATCTCTCTTATTACAGAGCTTTTTGCTCCAAGCTCATACATTTCATTTGATACCATATTACTCACCGTCTTTTTTAAATATTGAATAATTATACGCCTTTCATCGCAAAAGGTCAATGTAAAATGAATTTTTGCATCAACAATCATGCGTTTATATTCATTTGCTGTCATTTCACTTCACCTCTTTAAACTGTAACAGTTTAAAGAACAATCAGATTATAGCAAAAGATTATATAAAAAGCAATGCTTTTACAGAATTATGAATAAAAAAATCGGTATGCATCAAGCACACCGATTTAATAAAGCTATTATAATTTAATTATGCTTTGGGAGTATCGCCCTTACCGAGAATCTCATCAATTTTAAGGAATTCGAAGATTGCATCGAAAAGCATATCAAAGAAGTCAGATACCTTCTTGAGAATAGCCTGGAAGCCGTCTACAATTTCTTTCTTATCCTGTTCTGTGATGTAATCATCCATATTGCTCTTGTTGTCGTCAATATTTTCGTTTACTGTGCAGCATTCGCAATCACAGCCACAGGGACGGATACCGTCACAATCTTTGCAACAGAACTCACCACTATCTCTGTAGCAGGTGTTCCATGCACCTTCATCAGCATACTCACAGTATACGCAGCATGTGCAGGCACCGGCAACTTCAACATGTCCGTCAGTACAGGTGCATTCATCATAAGTGGCAAGACCTGAAACACTTACGCAAGCCATAAGCATAAGAGCTGCAAGAAAAACAGAAATTACTTTTTTCATAATATTTTCCTCCTAAAAAGTGGCAGTAAAACTACCTATTTATAGATTCATTATAATTAATATTTTGTGAAAAGTCAACCGTTATTTTAATAATTAAGCCAAAATTAAGGCTCACTTTTTCTTACGGAAAATAACAAGCTTCGAAAGCACATAATTCACTACCACAACAACCACAGCAATAAGTGCCTTTGAAATAAGTTCACCGCCTATTTCGAAAGAGAAAATTCTAAGAGAAATTTCGCTGAAGGAAAGCGTATCAACAAAAAAGTAGAGACCCATCTCTTCAATGCCGAGAGTTAAAATTCTTGCGGCAAAAAATGAAGAAACCTCTTTAAAAAGAACCTTGAAATTCCATTGCTTACTTTCGAACACCCAGATTTTACTTGTAAGAAAGGAAAAGCTTACTGCAGCAACCCAGGCAATTACATTTGTTATAAGATATCTTTCGTCGCCTAAAATACGGCTGAAAAGCCAGAATACACTTAAATTTACAACAGTTGTAAGCACGCCGAAGAACACGTATATAATAAGCTCTTTATATTTTAAAATAAGTTCTTTAATCTTTTTTATCATAAGTTAAAATCTCTTTTGCAATAAAAATCGGTCTTTGTCTGACCTGAATGTGTATTTTACCTACGTAATAACCGAGAATTCCGAGGAATATGCATATAACGGCACCGACAAAGAGTATAAGTGAGGCAATATAGCCTGCAGAAGCATTAAAGTCCACGCTGAATATATCTGCCACAGCAAAGCCTGCAAGCATAAGCACAGAAAGTATTAACATAATACCGCCTGTGTAAACAGGTAATCTCAAGGGCATATCGGTATATGCCGTAATTCCGTCAAGAGCGTATTTGAGAAGCTTCATAAAGCTCCATTTTGTTTCTCCGCTTTC
Organism: Acutalibacteraceae bacterium; assembly: GCA_045121735.1. Lineage (GTDB taxonomy): Bacteria > Bacillota > Clostridia > Oscillospirales > Acutalibacteraceae > UBA6857. Next base: position 2,830 of record JBGVGP010000140.1, on the reverse strand, counting down.
ACGCTCTTTTACCTCGTAAGGCATGGCAAACGTGTTATAGCCAACCCAGGAAAAAATACCCTTTGAAAAGCGGTGATATTCGGGAAGTGCAAGAATTGTGTCAGCAACACTTCTTCTTACAGTACGGAAGTCACTTGCATCAGCAATCAGATCAACCTCGGAGACCTTGTTGATAGCCTTATAGAACAGCTCCTTACAGTGGCTGATAAAGGCACCCTCCTTGCGCTCCTTCTGGAAAGCGGCTACCATATCACAATCAGGATTCTCATCAAGGATTTTTGCCATCTGTACAGCATATACGGGATCCTGCTGAAGGTCTGCATCTATTATTGTTATATAATCACCCGCAGCCTCGGTAAAGCCTGCATATACTGCAGCCTCCTTACCGAAGTTACGTGAAAAATTGATAACCTTTATTTTTACATCCCTGTTTTCTTCAAAAAGCTTACGCAGCTTTGCAGGCGTAGCATCACGGCTGCCATCGTTAACGAAAACTATTTCATAGCTTTCCGTATAGCCGGACATAGCATTTTTAACTTGCTCCAGGAATTTTTCAACATTACCTTCCTCATTATAGCAAGGCACAATAAGTGAATGTTTGATTTTCATCAGCAGGCTCCTTTTTCAGGCTTGTCGGTGCAGACCTGAAATTATTTTTTATCTCTTTCCCTTATAACAAAACGGGTGGGAGTACCTTCAAGACCGAAAACTTCTCTTATCTGATTGTCAATGTAGCGCTGATAGCTGTAATGGAAAAGCTCCTTATCATTGACGAAGCAGACAAATGTGGGCGGACGGGTTGAAGCCTGAGTCATATAGTAAATCTTAAGCCTCTTACCCTTATCTGTAGGCGGCTGCACCCTTGCAGTTGCAGATGCAAGAACATCGTTAAGCTTACCTGTGGAAATACGCATAGAGTTCTGCTCATCAACAAAACGGATAAGCTCAAACAGTCTGTCAAGACGCTGACCTGTTTTTGCCGATATAAAGATAATGGGTGCATAGGACATAAAGGAAAAATCTATCATAAGCTTTTTTCTGTAGGAGTCCATTGTTTTGCCGTCTTTTTCAAGAGCGTCCCATTTGTTAACGGCAATGATACATGCCTTACCCATTTCATGAGCAATACCTGCAACCTTTGAATCCTGCTCTGTAAAGCCTTCAAGGGCATCAATCATAATTACACATACGCTTGATTTTTCAACTGCCATTTTTGCCCTTATTACAGAATACTTTTCAATCTGGTCTTCAACCTTACTTTTTCTGCGCAGACCCGCAGTATCAATAAACATAAAGTCACCGAACTCGTTTGAAATATAGGTATCGGTAGCATCACGGGTTGTACCTGCAATATTCGAAACAATAGCTCTTTCTTCGCCTGAAATGGCGTTAACAAGTGAGGATTTACCTACATTAGGCTTACCGATAACGGCTACCTTGATAAGGTTGCTCTCCTCTTCCTCTTCTTCCTCCTCGGGAAGATACTGCATAACTGCATCAAGAAGGTCACCTGTGCCGTGACCGTGAACAGAGGAAACTGCAATGGGGTCACCGAGGCCGAGGTTATAAAACTCGTAAAACTCAAGAGGTGTTTCGCCGACAGTATCACATTTGTTTACACAAAGGACAATAGGCTTACCGCTTTTAAGAAGCATAGCGGCAACATCCTCGTCAGTTGCAACAACACCTGAACGAAGGTCTGTTACAAAAACGATTACCTCTGCACTGTCAATAGCAAGCTGTGCCTGACGGCGCATCTGCTTTAAAATAATATCGTCACTTTTAGGCTCAATACCGCCTGTGTCGATAAGAAGGAAATGACGGTTGAGCCACTCACAGTCACCGTAAATACGGTCTCTTGTAACACCGGGAGTGTCATCAACAATAGAAACCCTTTCACCGATAAGCTTGTTAAAAAGGGTGGACTTGCCTACATTGGGACGTCCTACAATTGCAACAACAGGTCTTGCCATAATTCATCCTCCTTACATTATAGTAGAAACATTTAAAATCTCATTTGCCAGAGCAACGCCCGAATCAGCCCTCACAGGACAAATTTTCACTCCGAGCTCTCGCCCAACCTCTTCAAGGGAAATTCCGTCAAGGAACAGGTCCCCCTCACTGCGAAGCATTACATCAGGAATTATCAGCCTGTCACCAAGCCACTTGCCCTTGAGCTGCTTTATAAGGTCACCGCCCGTAACAAGACCTGCGACGGTTACGCTGTGACCGTAAAAATCATTTTTTATCTCGTATATCTCTGACTTTATCCTGCAGACAGGATTATGCGCCTTCACACACTCTACAGCCTGCCGAATCAACGCAGCTGCAGCTGTTCCTGTTGCGAAGCTGACATTTATATTGCAACAGAAATCGCCGTCGAAGTAATCATACCTCGGTATAAACATTTCGTAATCAAATTTCGGACAGTCGGTCTCAAGCTCATTGATAAATGAACGCCACATTCCGACACCGTTTTCAATCTGCGGATAGTCTTCATAATAATCAATATCAGGAATTTGTCTCTCTGCCTTAAGATAAAACTCATCGGCAGCATATACAAGTCTTGTGCCGTTAACTGCCTTAAATTCAGCACCCATACGGTCTATTATATCAATCACCTGAGCCGAGGTTTCTTTATTATATTCAGGCATTTCAAAAAGCCCCTCACGGTGCTTTGTTATACCTACGGGTACTGCGGCAATGCTCTTTACCGAAGGATAAAGCTTCATAAGCTCACTGATGCTGTATTCAAGCTCTTCTCCGTCGTTTATGCCGGGACAAAGAACGAGCTGTGTGTTCAGCTCTATACCTGCTTCGGCAAGACGGT
>JBGVGP010000139.1:0-5456 GCA_045121735.1 Acutalibacteraceae bacterium | reverse complement strand
GTCCGATTTTTTCAAGGTTATTGTAAAAATTACCCTCGTAAAAGAATTTTACAAGTCTGTTACCGCCTTCAAGCACATCAAGGACCTCGGCCTTTAAAATGCCGTCACCGAAAACGAATTTAATACCGGGCTTTGCTCTCTTGCCGGGACCTGTAATACATTCCCATACGTCATCACCCTTGTTGGTAAGAAGAAGGAATTCAACCCTTGCGCCTGTATCCTCCTTGATACCGTAAATTCTGGCAGGAAGAACTCTTGTATTATTGAGGATAAGGCAGTCGCCCTCGTTAAGCTCGTCAAGTATATCATAAAAATGCTTATGCTCAATTTCACCTGTAGCCTTGTCAACGGTCATAAGTCTTGAGTGATCACGGGGCTCAATAGGATGCTGGGCAATAAGCTCCTCGGGTAAATCATAAAAGAAATCTGATTTTTTCATTTTTCTGTCCTTTACTTAAAAAAATTGCAAAATAAAATTGACATATGTCTTCTTAAGTGATATTATATAAAAGTTAATTTATATTATAGTGCATAATGCTGAATTAGGCAACAGTTTATGCGAAAATAATTAAGTAAATTTCAAAAGAGGTGTCATTTATGAAAAAATATAAGGTTGGTATTATCGGTGCAACAGGTATGGTTGGCCAGAGATTTGCTACAATTCTTGCAGAGCATCCCTGGTTTGACGTAACCGTACTTGCAGCTAGCGGCCGTTCAGCAGGTAAAACCTACAAGGAAGCTGTAGGCGAAAGATGGAGAATTGCCGATGCAATGCCCGAAAAAATGGAAAACATGATTATCAAAAATGCTACAGACGATATCAAGGAAATTGCAGCAGCAGTTGACTTTGTATTCTGTGCAGTTGATATGAAAAAGGACGAAATCAAAGCTCTTGAGGAAGCTTACGCTAAAGAGGAATGCCCTGTTATTTCAAACAACAGCGCTCACCGCTTCACTCCCGACGTGCCTATGGTAATTCCCGAAATCAATGCTGACCACATCAAGGTTATCGAGGATCAGAGAAAGAGACTTGGCACAAAGAAGGGCTTTGTTGCTGTTAAGTCAAACTGCTCACTTCAGAGCTACGTTCCTGCTATCTATCCCCTTGATAAGAAGTACGGTATCAAGGAAGTGCTTGTTTGCACATATCAGGCTATTTCAGGTGCAGGTAAGACCTTTGACAGCTGGCCCGAAATGGTTGATAACGTTATCCCCTACATTGGCGGCGAGGAAGAAAAGAGTGAGCAGGAGCCTCTTAAAATCTGGGGCAGCGTGGAAAACGGCGAAATCAAAAAGGCCTGCTCCCCTGCTTTCACTGCACAGTGCATCAGAGTTCCCGTTTCGGACGGTCACATGGGCGCAGTATTTATGAGATTTGAAGACGGCAAAAAGCCTTCAAAGGAAGAAATTATCGAAGCATGGAACAGCTTCTCCGGCAGAGCACAGGAGCTTGAGCTTCCCTCTGCACCCAAAAAGTTCCTTCATTACTTCACAGAGGACAATATGCCTCAGACAAAGCTTAACCGTACTCTTGAAAACGGTATGGCAGTTTCCATCGGCAGACTCCGTGAGGACACACAGTACGATTACAAATTCGTATGCCTTTCACACAACACTCTCAGAGGTGCAGCAGGCGGTGCAGTTTTACTTGCAGAGCTTCTTTGCGCTGAGGGTTATATCGACTAATTTATATTTGCTTATAAGGAGGATTTCTTTTGAGCCATGTCTTTACAGGCAGCGGTGTTGCACTTGTAACACCCTTCGGTGAGGACGGAAAAATCGATTACGACGTTTTTGAAAAGCTTATAGAATTCCAGATTGCGAATAATACAGATGCTATTATTGTCTGCGGAACAACCGGCGAGGGGTCAACACTTACAGTTGATGAAAGATTATCATTGTTCCGTTTTGCCGCTGAAAAAATAAGAGGCAGAGCTCCTCTTATCTGCGGTACAGGCAGTAATAGCACTTCTTTTTCCCTTGACGTTGCAAAAGAGGCTGAAATATGCGGTGCTGACGCACATCTTATGGTTACGCCTTATTATAATAAAACCTCACAGAACGGTCTTGTCGAGCATTATTTTTACCTTGCCGACAGATTGCAAAAGCCCATAATAGTTTACAATGTGCCGTCACGTACAGGAATGAATATTACGCCCGAAACCTACAGAAGGCTTTCCTTGCATGAAAACATTATTGCAGTCAAGGAGGCTGACACAAATATAGTCAAGCTTGAAAAATCAATTTATCTTTGTCAGGGCAGGCTGGATTTTTATATCGGCAACGATGATATGATTTGCTCTGCCTGTGCCGTTGGCTGTAAGGGTGTTGTGTCCGTGCTTGCAAACCTACTCCCCTCTTTTACCCACGATATGGTTATGTCCGGTGTAAACGGTGAGGGTGCAAGGTGTCTCGAAATGCAAAATGAGGTTATGGAGCTTGCGCAGAAGCTTTTCTGTGATGTCAATCCCGTGCCTGTAAAGGAAGCAATGAATATGTTAGGTCTTTGCAGTAACAGACTAAGGCTTCCGCTTACAAACACAAGCAAGGAAAACAACAGGCTTTTATCCGATGTGCTTGACAGGTACTCCTATCTGATAAAAAGAGAAAAGCCTATATAAAAATAAAGATACCTACGGGCCTTCGGCTTCATAGGTATCTTTTTATATTTAAGTGTATTCTGCCCTTTTTACTTTGTCCCGTTGCTTCGCCGATAAGAACCTTGCCCTTGCCCCTTAAAACGAGTTTATCGCCCGTTTTGAGCAAAAAATCATTCTTTATAGTCTGGGCACTGTTTACATATACAATTCCTTGCTTGATAGCCTCTGCCGCAGAGGGCCTTGAAAGTCTGAATGCCGCCGCAACAAGGCAGTCAAGTCTCATTGATGCTACGGAAACAAAAACCGTTTCGGTATCTGTTGCCTTTACGCTAAGCTCGTTTTTGTCGCAGACTGTAACAGAAACGCTGCCTCTTCCTGCCTGCTTTAGATTTTCGGCAATATAGGAAGAAACACTTTTAAGACAAAACACGCTGCAGGAGTCATCCTTCGGAATAATATCCCCCGTTGTTTCTCTTTTGAGTCCGAGGCCCATAATTGCGCCGAGGTAATCACGGTGAGTAAGAGTGGTAAATTTATCCTTTTTTATGTAGAGTAAATCTAAAGGGTTATAGCCGTTTTCGTCAAGAAATGCTTCAAGAGAAGCCTCGTCAACCTCGTAAAATCGTGGAATGAAAATCGCAGTCTTACGCTCTGCCTGGTCATAACCACCGTAATAAAAGGTGTCAACATATTTGTTGTTGATGTGCTCAAGCTTTATTATATCCGATAATTCATCAAGGGATAAAAAAGCACTCGAGGTAACTATGCCGTCGGATGCGGCTTTTTCCTTAAGGTCAAGTATGTGTGAAATCAGTTCATCTTTTTCTGTCATATCATCACCTGATTAAAGGGATGCACAAGGCACCCCTTTGTAAATCAATTATAATTATGAGCCTTTTCAAGCATCATATCCTTAATCTTCATAAGTCTTGTGGTGTTGCTTCTGTCATTTTCCTCAAGCTTTGCTGTAATATAACGGATAGTATCCTCATAGTCAGCAATAAGCACATGCTCAAGGGCATTAACTCTTCGGCGTGTACCTTCAATTTCACGGGCAAGAAGCTGACAGGTTTTTTCAACCTCAGCGAGCCTTAAAAGGTCCTTTGAAAGTGAATTGTAAATATTAACTGCTTCATCAAGGTCACCTGCAGTAAAGCCGAAGCCGTAGGAAACAGCGCCGTTGCTTTCGCTAAGCTTGTGATTAAGTCTGAACTCGGGAACCGGAACACTCATTATGTTTTTCTTTTCAATATCAACGGATATTTTCTGTCCCGAAAGCATAAGTGCAACAGTTATTTCGTTATCACTCATTTCACCCGATGCAAGAGCCATATAGGAGTTGGCAAGCTTCATTTTTTCTTCAACGCTTTTTCTGAGCTCCTTGTTTTCTTTAATAAGAATAAGGAAGCGTCTCATAAGCTCGTCACGCTTATCCTTTAAAAGCTTATGTCCGCGGCGGGCGGTAACAAGCTTTCTTTTTAAAGTGGTAAGCTCCATTCTGGTGGGGTTGACGTTCATTACCGCCATTGCGTTTCACCTACTTTGCCTGATAATATTCATCGAGGAATTTATCTGAAATTCGTTTAAGCTCACTTCGGGGTAAAATTGAAAGAAGCTCCCAGCCGATTGAAAGTGTATCTTCAATGCTTCGGTCTGTTTCGTTGCCCTGTGAGACGTATTTTTCTTCAAATTCCTCTGCAAATTTTGCATATATTCTGTCAATTTCCGTAAGAGCTGATTCGCCTAAAATCATCATAAGCTCCTTACAGTCCTTACCTCTTGCATATGCAGAGAAGAGCTGATTCATTGTATCGGAATGGTCAGCACGGGTTTTACCGTCGCCTATACCCTTATCCTTAAGACGGGAAAGTGAGGGTAAAACATCAACGGGAGGAGTTACGGAGCGTCTGTGAAGCTCACGTGAAAGGATAATCTGACCCTCTGTGATATAGCCTGTAAGGTCAGGGATGGGATGGGTTTTATCATCCTCGGGCATTGTAAGGATGGGAATAAGTGTAATTGAGCCCTTTTTACCCTTTTGTCTGCCTGCTCGCTCATAAATTGAAGCAAGGTCAGTGTACATATAACCGGGATAACCTCTTCTGCCGGGCACCTCCTTACGTGCGGCTGAAACCTCACGAAGAGCATCGGCGTAATTGGTGATGTCGGTCATTATAACAAGAACGTGCATACCCTTGTCAAAGGCAAGATATTCGGCAGCAGTCATTGCCATTTTAGGTGTTGCAATTCTTTCAATAGCAGGGTCGTTTGCAAGATTTGTGAACATAACTGTTCTGTCAATTGCGCCTGTTTCCTTAAAGGAATTGGTAAAGAATTCGGACTCCTCAAAGGTGATACCCATTGCGGCAAAAACAACGGCAAAGCTTTCGTCTGTGCCTCTTACCTTTGCCTGTCTCGCAATCTGTGCGGCGAGCTCAGCGTGAGGAAGACCTGAGGCTGAAAAGATAGGAAGCTTCTGACCTCTTACGAGGGTGTTGAGTCCGTCGATTGCAGAAACGCCTGTCTGGATAAATTCACTGGGATAGTTACGTGCGGCAGGATTCATAGGCTTACCGTTAACGTCAAGTCTCTTTTCGGGAAGAATTGAGGGGCCGCCGTCAACGGGTCTGCCGAGACCGTCAAAAACTCTGCCGAGCATATCCTCGGAAACGGCAAGCTCCATTTGTCTTCCTAAAAAGCGTACCTTACTTTCAGCAAGGTTGATACCTGCTGAGGATTCAAAAAGCTGAACGAGTACGTCTTCTCCGTTTACCTCAAGCACACGGCAGCGGCGCTTTTCACCGTCCTTAAGCTCAATTTCACCAAGCTCGTTATATGCAACGTCGGTAACGCCTT
>JBGVGP010000138.1:0-1734 GCA_045121735.1 Acutalibacteraceae bacterium | reverse complement strand
TCTGACACGTGATGCAGCGACACCGACAAACATTTCAACAAAATCAGAACCGGAAATTGAAAAGAAGGGAACACCGGCTTCACCGGCAACAGCTCTTGCAAGAAGCGTTTTACCTGTACCCGGAGGGCCCACAAGAAGCACACCCTTGGGAATTCTTGCGCCAAGCTCACGGAAGCGTTCGGGAGAACGCAGAAAATCAACGATTTCCTCAAGCTCAGCCTTTTCCTCGTCGGCACCGGCTACATCCTTGAAGGTTGTCTTTCTTTTTTCATCCTTACCGAGTCTTGCTCTTGCCTTACCGAATGCCAGAGTCTTATTGTTCTCGTTTGCAAGATTCTGACCTGTTTTCTTGTACATAAAGAATATGCCGCCGCCAAGAAGCAGGCTTAAAATAAGCGTAGGAAGCATACTTGCCCACAGTGAGCTGCTTGAGCCTCGCTTATAGTCATATTTAACAGGATTTTCGGGATTCTGAATGTTGGATGCCGTAATGTAATCGTGAACATCATTAAGGAAGATTTCAACGTTAGGAACAACATACTTCTGTTTCGTACCGTCGGTCAGCTTGTACTCCATTACACCGCTGCCGAGATTAAGGGTATATTCGGTTACCTCTCCGCCTCTGAACTGCTGAACTACCTCATAGTATACAGTTTCCTTCTTTTCTGTTGTTTCGCCCATAAAGAAGGTAAGAGAAAGAATAAAAACAATCGCAACAACAACATAAATTATGTTGCCGGCACCGGAGGGTAAGCGCTTACCGATGCTTTTGTTTGAATTATTATTTTCCAATAGCTATACAACTCCTTATTTATCATAAACCTCTCGCTTGAGAACTCCAACGAAGGGAAGATTACGATAAGCCTCATCATAATCAAGACCGTAACCGACAACAAATTCATCGGGAACATTCTTACCTACATATTTAGGCACCAATGTAATAGCAGGGTCTCTTCTTTCGGGCTTGTCGAGCAATGTGCAGCACTCAAGAGAGCGTGGATTTCTTTTTGCAAGCTCATTCATAAGCAGATTAAGTGTTCTGCCGCTGTCAAAAATATCTTCAATAATAAGCACATCGTAATTGCTGATGTCTACATCAAGATCCTTATAGATTTTAATCTGACCCTTTGACTCTGTACCTGCATAGTAGCTTTTTGCTACCATAAAATCAATAGCACAGGGAAGTGTGATTTTCTTCATAAGGTCTGACATAAAGCAGATTGAGCCCTTAAGAATACATACAAGAAGAAGGTTTTTATCCTTGTAATCACTGTTGATTTCACCTGATATTCTGTCAACTATACTGCTGATTTCCTCTTCTGATAAAAGAACCTCTTTAATATCGTTAATCATTATTTACCCGTCCTTTTTATTGTAAATATTTTTTGTGTATTTTCATCGGGTATGTACATTGCGTTAACACCAATATTTTCAATCCATACCACATTTTTGCCGTCGTGTAATACAGCAAGCTTGTTTCTTTCTTCAACAGGTATTTTCTTTTCGTTGAAAAGCTTTTTAAGACTTTTTGTAACTCCCCTGCTTTTAAAGGTGAAGCAATCACCCTCAAGCCTTGAAGAAACAAACAATGTGTCGCTGATTTTATCACCGTCAAAGGAAAATTTAAAACCGCCGTCACCTTCGGTAAGAGAAAATTCACCGTAAGGCGTTTTTGAAACACCGTTTTCAAAATGGGTGCGCCAGGGACTTATCTCTTTTTCCTTAACGCAGAAT
>JBGVGP010000137.1:0-2687 GCA_045121735.1 Acutalibacteraceae bacterium | reverse complement strand
ACAGTATATGATTATGTCTGTGTCAGGTGAATGAAGAACTGTTTATGAAAAAAGGTGATTAAGTGGCGTTTAACTGTTGAAATTTTTTTGATTTTGAGATATTATTAGTAATAAGAAACAAAACAGGTCAGGGAGTGCTTTTTGTGAAGAATTTTATATCCTTACTGCCCGATGAAGCTTATCTTTCACAGGTGAATATCGCGGGTACCCACGACAGCTGTACTGCTTACTGCACAATGGAAAATATCTGCCGTTGTCAGAGCCTTACGGTCAAAGAGCAGCTTGAACTCGGAATCCGTCTTTTTGATATCCGTCTTTATAAAAGCGGCAGTACATTTTATCTTTGCCATTCCCTTGCAGATTGCTTTTGTGAAGCGGATAAGAAAACAAAGCTTACCTTTGAAAAGGTGCTTGAGGATTTCCGTGAATTTTTAACCGAGAATCCCAATGAAACACTTATTGTAAGCATCAAGCAGGACAGAGGCATAATGAACCGATTCTTCTTCCCTGCCTTTTATGAAAAGCATATTGTCGGCAATGAAAAGCAATGGTATCTTGAAAACAGGCTTCCTACCGTAGGTGAGTGTCGCGGCAAAATGGTGCTGATGCGTCGCTGCAAGGTTTTCCCCTGGTGGAAAAAGGATAAAAGCTGCGGACTTGATTTTTCTCATTGGAGAGACCAGGGCAATAAGCGCAGAACAAAAATTTTCCCTGTTATCCTCAATAAAACCCAGAAGGCTACAGTGCAGGACAGATACGGCCTTGCTCCGCAGAAAAAGTGGGAAAAATGTGAAAAGCCTTTACTTGATTCTTTCCTGTGTGACAAAAACAATGCGGCTGTGCATTTTATAAGCTCTGCCTACAGATACAAAAACGAAAATCTTACAAAAACAGCAAGAGAAATGAACACTTTATTCAAGAGCTACGAGCTTAAGGATAAAAAGGGCTGGTTTTTGTTTGATTTTCCCGATGAAGAAATAATGGAGAAGTTTAATAAATAAGGAGACGTAAAATGAAATTAGCAGTATTAGGCGGTGGCGGTGTCCGTTCACCCTTCCTTGCAAAATCCCTTGCTTTAGGTGCAAAGGATACAGGCATCACCGAAGTGGTGTTTATGGATATTGATGAAGAAAAGCTTTATATCTACGGCAAAATTGCAAAGCGCGTTGCTTATATGATAGCTCCCGAGCTTGATTTTTCTCTTACAACCGATGCTGACGCAGCCTTAAAGGATGCCGATTACATAATTACAACTATCCGTGCCGAGGGTGATGAGGGCAGAGTTTTTGACGAGCGCTCAGCACTTAACGAGGGCGTCCTCGGTCAGGAGACAACAGGTGCAGGCGGCTTTGCTATGGCACTTCGCAGTATACATACCCTTAAGGAGTACTGCGAAAAGGCAAAGCAGCTTTCAAAGCCTGATGCTCCGATTTTTAACTTCACAAATCCGAGCGGACTTGTAACACAGGCTCTTCGTACAATGGGCTACAGCAATACCTACGGCGTTTGCGACGCCCCCAGTGGCTTCCTTCGTCAGCTTAAGGAGATGACAGGCGAAAAGGCTCTTAACTTCGAATGCTTCGGTCTTAACCATCTTTCCTGGTTTACTGATTTTAAGGTCGGTGAAAAGGATGTTACAGACGAAATTATAAATCATCCCGAGCTTTACAAGAAAACAGAAATGCGCCTTTTTGAAGAGGGTATAACAGAGCTTTCCGATTATTTTCTTCCTAATGAATATCTTTATTTCTATCACTACCGTGACAAGGCCGTTTCATCCGTTCTTGCAAGCAGTAAGACAAGAGGTGAAACAATTCTTGAAATCAACAATCATATGCTCGGGGAAATGAGAAAAATTGACATCGACAATGATTTTGAGAAGGCGTTCCATTGCTTTATGGAGCATTATGCAATGCGAGAAAACAGCTACTTCTCTATTGAAAGCGGAAAAACCCGTGAAGAAAAATTCCCCGTGCCTACTGCTGAGGAATACATAAAACAGCCCGATAACGGCGGCTATGCTGCAGTTGCGCTTGAATTTATCAAAGCTAAAAACACAGGTGTACCTGTACAGATGGTGCTTTCAATTCCCAATGAGGGCGCACTCGACTTCCTCAAGGCAGAGGATGTGTGTGAAATCACCTGTACGGTAGACGGTGAGGGTGTGCATCCTCATAAGGCAGAAAGCGTACCCGAAATGCAGAAGAATCTTATCTGTGCCGTTAAGCATTATGAAAATCTTACCGTTGAAGCAATTATGGAAAAAAGCAAGAAAAAGGCAGTCAAGGCACTTACCGTGCATCCTCTTATCTGCTCTTACCCTATTGCAAAAAAGCTTGTTGATGTTTACAGTGAAAGATACGAAAAGTATATAGGTAAATGGTATGAGTAAGATAATTTTAAAGGAAACACAGACTCATCTTTGTCCCGATGATTCAAAAAGCACAAGGTTTATCCCCTTTGATGTACCCGAGGGCGTAAATAAGCTTTGTATCACTTATTCCTATTCACCTAAAATTCTTGAGGATAAAGAAAAAAACTACGAGCTTATAAAAGAAAATCTTATCCGTGATGCAGGTGAGGAATGGACAGAATATTCCGATTTTGAGAAGTTTATGCCTCTTAAGAATCTTGTAACGCTTGCACTTTGCTCTGCAGACGGCTCTTACGGCGGTGCTGCACACCGT
>JBGVGP010000136.1:0-2208 GCA_045121735.1 Acutalibacteraceae bacterium | reverse complement strand
AAAATCCGTTGAGATGCGCTTGAATGATGAAAAACGCAAATGGATGCAGGTGGGTGATTTTATTATCTTTACACACACCGAAACTAAAGAAGAGATGTTTGTGAAAATAGTGGATAAATCGGTATATAAAAATTTCGAAGAGCTATATGAGAGTCACGACAAAACAACAATAGGTTATTCGGCAGACGATGTTGCAAAGCCTGAAGATATGCTTGAGTATTATAGCAAAGAAAATATAGAGAAATACGGAGCACTCGCTATTACGGTGGCATTGGTAGAAGATAAGGCTTAATAAAACACTGTCAAAAAATAAAAAAGAAACAAAAAACAGGACTGTGACGAGTCCTGTTTTTTTGTATTAAAATGTAAAATAAAGTTGTCAAACAAATGTATTTTGTATTAAAACTTATTTATCGAAGAACTTTTTGAAGAATCCTTCTTTTTCTTCACCTTCATCGTTTTTCTTTTTGCCAAACGAATCATCGAAGGCTTTGAGTAGTTTTTTCTGCTCTGCGTTAAGGTTTTTCGGAGTTTCAATGTTTACCGTTACAATAATATTGCCTTGACGCTTTGGATTGTTGATATCTACGATGCCTTTGCCACGGAGTGTGAAGGATTTTCCTGACTGTGTCCCCTCCGGAATGGTGAGCTTTTCGAAGCTTCCATCAAGCATGGGAACTTTGATTTCCGAGCCGAGAGTTGCCTGTGCAAAGCTGATTGGCATTTCACAGTAAAGATTGTTGCCTTCTCTTGTAAAGAAGTTATGACTCTTTACCTGAACTTCAATAATAAGATCGCCGTTGGCACCACCGTTTCTTCCGGCAGAGCCCTGACCTCTTAAAACTATGTTCTGAAGTGAGTTGATACCTGCGGGAATGTTTACGTCAAGCTTTTTATTAACCTTAACAAAGCCCTTACCGTTACAGTTCTTACAGGGTGTCTTAATTATCTTACCTGTGCCGCGACAGTTAGAACAAGGTCTCTGCGTTTGAGTATATCCGAAAATTGTCTGCTGCTGTATAGTTACACTGCCTTTACCCTTACATGTCTGACAAGTCTCGGGCTTTGTACCCTTTTCTGCACCCGTTGTGCCGCAATCCTTACAGCCTTCAACACGTGCAAAGCTAACTTCCTTCTTGCAACCGAACGCTGCCTCTTCAAAGGAAACTGTAACACGGGTGAGGATATCATCTCCATCCTGCGCTCTGCTAGCGTGTGAGCTTCTGCCGCCGCCACCGAAGAAGCTGGAGAATATATCCGAAAAATCAAAGCCACCCTCGAAACCGCCAAAGCCGCCGAAACCGCCTGCGCCTGAAGTGGGATCAAATGCCGCATGACCGAACTGATCATACTTCTTTCTTTTATCTTCATCGGACAGAACGTCGTATGCTTCGTTGGCTTCCTTAAACTTTGCTTCGGCTTCTTTATCACCGGGATTCATATCGGGGTGATACTTTTTAGCAAGGCTTCTGTATGCCTTTTTTATTTCTTCGGCACTCGCGCCTTTTGATACGCCAAGCACCTCGTAATAATCTCTTTTATTTTCTGCCATATCAATACCTTTATAAAGTTATGTCGAAAAATATTCAATAACCTACTTTTCGGAGTAAGAAGGATTTTGCTCCAACTTACCCCGAAATTGTTAATTATTGTTTACTAATTCGAATTAATTTCCGGTTTTATCCTCGAAGTCTGCATCGGTGCCGTAGTAGTCGCCACCCTTGGAAGGCTCGCCCTGATCAGCAGTCTGCTGTGTCTGGTAGAGCTTCTCTGCGATGGGATAGAATGCCTTCTGAAGTGCATCGGTATCAGCCTTGATAGCCTCGGTATCACCGCTTGCTACGGTGCTTCTGAGCTTCTCGATAGCATCCTTAACGGGAGCCTTGTCGGATTCGGAAACCTTATCGCCAAGATCGTTGAGAGTCTTTTCGGTCTGGAAGATCATGTTTTCAGCATTGTTCTTTGCCTCAACTGCTTCCTTGAACTTTTTATCCTCTTCAGCGAACTTCTCTGCTTCCTTAACTGCCTTCTCAATGTCTTCTTTAGACATGTTGGTGGAGGAAGTGATGGTAATGTGCTGCTCCTTACCTGTGCCCTTGTCACAAGCTGTTACGTTTACGATACCGTTAGCGTCAATGTCGAAGGTAACCTCGATCTGGGGAACTCCGCGGGGAGCGGAAGGAATACCGTCAAGGATGAATCTGCCGA
>JBGVGP010000135.1:0-14094 GCA_045121735.1 Acutalibacteraceae bacterium | reverse complement strand
TACCCGACTTCGGACTTCGAAGCTAAAAACAGTTCACCGAACTGTTTTCTTAACGCTTCTCACCCTCTTAGGCTTCAAGTCCCTTTGTGCTGTTATTAAAAAAAGATAAAAAAGAACTCAGTAGCTTTTAAACTACTGAGTTTTGGTGCGAGAGACGGGACTTGAACCCGTACGAGCTGCCCCACACGCCCCTCAAACGTGCGCGTCTGCCGATTCCGCCACTCTCGCATATTCAGTTCGCTCTCTCGAGCACTTGTATACTATACCACTTTGCAATATAAATGTCAATACTTTTTTTGATATTTTTTTGAGTTTTTTCAACTTTTTTCAACGGAGAAAACTAAGGCTCTGCCATAGCCTTTAAGCCGTGGCAGAGCCTGTTTGTTTGAATTATAAGCCTAATTCACCAAGCAGTGAGGGAAGATTGTCAAGGTCTGAAAAAACAAGAGCAAGAACCTTTAAAATCCACTTGAAGGTGTTGAAGATGTTTGAGCCTGAAGCCTTTACTACCTTAAGCTCCTGGGTGTTTTCCTCAAAGTCTGCAGTTTTGATGAATGTGAAATCACACTCTGCAGCAGCGTGGTCGGATACTGTTTTACCGCTATCGTCGCGTACAAGAGTATATCTGAAAGCGCTTACAACAACGTCAACACCGCCGCCTGACTTATACATAAATCTTTCAACTGAGTCCCAGTTACCCCATGCAGGAAGACCTGAGATGTGCCAGTTGTACATATTGAAATAGTCGCCACCGTTGTGATGCTCAACCCATGCATCCTTAAGTCCGCATTCAACGTAAAGAGCCTTGTAAAGAGCGCCGTTATCCTCCTGGGCGTGGATGTAATTGTTGAAGTCACCTGTTACAATTACGGGTCTGTCATTTTCAGCTGAACGTGCCTTGATGAACTCGGCAAGCTGCTTGAACTGACTTGTTCTGGCTTTAACTGAGCCTGCTCCACCGTAAGCATCAGCGTGAAGGTTGTAGAAGTCTACATACACACCGTTACCTACATCAATTACGGTATATATAAAGCCCTTAGGTGTAAGCTCGTCAGAGCCGTCGGAAAGAATACCGCAAGCCTCGTTCCAGGTGACACGCTTTTCA
Organism: Acutalibacteraceae bacterium; assembly: GCA_045121735.1. Lineage (GTDB taxonomy): Bacteria > Bacillota > Clostridia > Oscillospirales > Acutalibacteraceae > UBA6857. The sequence goes on along the minus strand of JBGVGP010000135.1, from coordinate 12,989 downwards.
TTATATATAGGCATATTGCTTGTGAAAACGTTAAGACCGTCACCGCCGGGAATGCCGCCTGTATGGTTGGTTACATAATTATAACCGTTCATACCCTCAACAAGGTTGCTGTGATAGCCGAAGTCCTCCTGAACGGCAACGATGTCAAAATTATTGCCTGAAAGGTACTTGGCAGCCACCTTCTGGTTTTCAGCTACGTTTTCACCGCTGAAAATACCGAAGGGAAGACCTGCAACGTTGAAGTTTACAGCCTTTACGGTATGCTTTTCTGATGCATCGTAATCGTAAAGCTTGATGTCAAAATATTCTGTGAATTCCTGACCGTCGCATATGTAGTTAAGCTTCCAGTAAATCTTACTGTAATCCCTGAACCCCTTTACTCCTGTACCTCTGAGGTAATCTCTGTAAAGCACGCCGTATTCGTCACGCTCTGCAACTTCTGCAATACGCTTGAAGGTAAGGGGCTTACTTAAGTCTGCATTACCGTTTGCATCCTTTTCCCAATAGTTAGGATTCTCTGTTGAATTTACGGTATAGCCGCGCCAGTTTGTTTCATCAAGTGAAACCTTGCAGTCAATCTTTGTTGTTCCTGCAGGGAAAACAAATTTGTAATCAAGGTCATTGAGCTGACGGGAAATTGCATAGTCACCCTCGTCACTCTTTTCCTTTATGTCATATGACTGATGGCTGGGGAACTCCATCTGATAAAGAGTTGATTTGTAAAGGAATTCTGCCATTTCAACCTGAACGCCGTTTTCGGTTGTAAAGCCTGCAGCATATGAAGCAGGAAGCATACCGAAGCAGCCAAGTGAAAGAACAAGTGTAAGAACAAGACAAAGTAATTTTTTCACGCTGATATCTCCTTTTGATTAATATTTTATTTCAGTTTTGTATTTTACACTTCAAATGTTACCAAATTGTGAACCGAATTCTCTTTTCTACACAAAAGCACTGCCACAGCTTCAAAGCCGCAGCAGTGCCTGTTTAATTTTATTTTTCGTTCGCCACGCAACATCACTTTTTCTGTGCCGAAGGCACCCCTGACTACTGACTACTACCCACTTTTATTCTTCTTCCTTGATGTGGGCAATGCCGAGCATTTCTAACTGCTCGTTGTCAACAAGTGCAGGACACTCTGTCATAGGCTCACTTGCATTCTGTACCTTCGGGTAAGCAATACAGTCACGGAGAGTCTCAAGCTTAAGCATCTGCATAACAAGACGGTCAAGACCAAGACCGATACCGCCGTGAGGAGGTGCGCCGTACTTGAAGGCATCTGTAAGGAAGCCGAACTTTTCGTGTGCCTCTTCGTCGGTAAGACCGAGAAGTGAGAAGATTCTCTTCTGAAGGTCGGGGTTGGTGATTCTGATTGAACCGCTTGCAAGCTCAATACCGTTGAGAACAAGGTCATAAGCGTTTGCTCTGACGTTTGCCTTATCTGTTTCGAGGTAGTCGAGGCATTCCTCAAGGGGAGCTGTGAACGGATGGTGCATTGCAACGTACTGTCCGAGCTCCTCGTCCCAATCGAAGAAGGGGAATTCTACAACCCAGAGAAGGTTGTACTTGTCCTTATCGATAATGTCAAGCTTCTTTGCAACGGTCTGACGAAGTGCGCCCAGAACGTTGAGTGTTGTGCTTGCCTTATCAGCAACGATAAGAATAACGTCACCGTTTTCTGCGCCGCACTTATCGCAGATAGCCTTCATTTCGTCCTCTGTCATAAACTTTGCAAAGGAGGAAGCAATTGTACCGTCATCACCGATTCTCGCCCATGCAAGACCCTTTGCGCCGATACCTCTTACGAATTCTGTAAGCTTGTCAACCTCTTTACGGGTAAGGATTGAGAAAGCCTTTTTAGCTGTAATAGCAGCAACCTTACCGCCGTTTTCAAGTGCGCCTGTGAACACACCGAAGCCACAGCCCTTAACCTCTTCACCGATGTCGGTGATTTCCATATCAAAGCGTGTGTCGGGCTTATCGGAGCCGTAACGCTCCATAGCTTCCTTGTAGGTAAGTCTGGGGAAGGGAGTAGCAACGTCAACGCCGAGTGACTCCTTGAAGAGTCTCTTGATAAAGCCTTCGATAAGACCGAGAATGTCCTCCTTATCGATGAAGCTCATTTCAATATCAATCTGTGTGAATTCGGGCTGTCTGTCTGCACGAAGGTCCTCGTCACGGAAGCAACGGGCAATCTGCATATATCTGTCAAAGCCTGCAACCATTGAAAGCTGCTTGTAAAGCTGAGGTGACTGAGGAAGAGCATAGAAGCTGCCCTTGTGAATTCTTGAAGGAACAAGGAAGTCACGGGCGCCCTCGGGAGTTGACTTAATGAGCATAGGTGTTTCAATTTCAATAAAGCCGTTGTCATCAAAGTAGTCACGGGTGATTTTTGTAATCTTGTGACGCATAAGAATGTTCTTCTGCAAATCAGGGCGACGAAGGTCAAGATAACGGTACTTGAGACGGGTCAGCTCTGATGTCTGACAGTTTTCGATAATCTCAAAGGGAGGTGTTTCACTCTTGCCGAGAACACGAAGGTCGGTAACGAAGATTTCAATATCACCTGTGGGGATATCCTTGTTCTTTGATGAACGCTCTCTTACCTCACCCTTTGCCATAAGCACGAATTCACTTCTTACAGTGAATGCCTTATCAAAAATTTCCTTTGCGGTGCTGTCGTCAAAAGCGAGCTGAACAATACCTGTTCTGTCACGAAGATCAACGAAGATAAGGGCGCCAAGGTCACGCTGACGCTGTACCCAGCCTGCAACAACAACCTCCTTGCCGCAGTCCTCGGCTCTTAAATCACCGCAGTAATTTGTTCTTTTAAGTCCTGTCATAAAATCCATAGCTGTCACTCCTTATATTTCAAAATTTCCCATTACGGAAGAGAAGTCGAGATTGTCGAATTCCTTTAAGCTTTCGCTTATTGTGATGTTGAGAATATCACTTTCAAAGGTAGCAAGGCTGAGCTCCTGCTGTTCACCTGATTCCATATTCTTAAGCTTTACAATGCCGCTTTCAAGCTCACTGTCACCGATAACAACGGTAAACTTTGCACCGATTTTGTTAGCGTACTTCATCTGTGCCTTAACGCTTCTGCCGACAACGTCAAACTCAACGAACATACCCTCGCGTCTTAAGGCGTTTGCCATAGCAGCTGCCTGAATGTTTGCCTTTTCACCCATTGTTGCAATGTAAAGCTCACACTTGCTGTCCTCGGGGAAGGGAAGCTTCTGATTTTCCATAAGAAGCATAAGTCTTTCAATGCCCATACCAAAGCCGAGTGCGGGAGTATGGCTGCCGCCAACCTCTTCAACAAGTCCGTCATAGCGTCCGCCGCCGCAAACAGTACCCTGTGCACCGATGTCAGTTGAAACAAATTCGAAAACTGTTCTTGAATAGTAGTCAAGACCTCTTACGATTGTGGGGTTAACCTTGAAGTCGATGCCCATAGCCTTGAGGTATGCCTGAACGGAATCAAAATGAGACTGACAGTCGTCGCAAAGATAATCTGTAACCTTGGGAGCGTCCTTTGCAATTGCAGAGCATACAGGGCTCTTGCAGTCGAGAATTCTCATGGGGTTTCTTTCAAGTCTGCCAAGACAGGTACCGCAAAGCTCCTCCTTCTTGCTTTCAAAGTAAGCCTGAAGAGCCTTATGATATTCCTTACGGCATTCCTTGCAGCCGATTGAGTTGATTTCAAGCTGAAGATTTCTTACACCGAGAAAATCGAAAAGATTCTGTGCAACGGAAATAACCTCTGCATCAACGGAGGGGTGCGCACTGCCGAAGCACTCGATACCGAACTGATGGAACTCACGAAGTCTGCCTGCCTGAGGCTTTTCGTAGCGGTAGCATGAGGTGATGTAGCAAAGCTTCTGGGGCATTGCCTCGTTGAAAAGACCGTTTTCAAGGTAGGAACGTACTACGCCTGCTGTGCCCTCGGGACGAAGAGTGATTGAACGGCCGCCCTTATCCTCAAAGGTATACATTTCCTTCTGCACAACGTCGGTTGTATCACCTACGCCGCGCTGAAAGAGCTCTGTGTGCTCAAAAACGGGTGTACGGATTTCCTTATAGCCGAAGTTCTGTGCAATTTCAAGACAGGTATGCTCAACAAACTGTCTTTTATAGCTTTCATTTGGTAAAAGGTCAAGGGTGCCCTTGATTGATTTTGTAACTAATGCCATATATAAAATACCTCCATAACATTAAAAGTTTTGCTCAAGCTTTTTCAAAAGCTTGTCAGGGTTCAAGGGGTGAAACCCCTTGGTGTTTATTTTCATTGCTGCTTTCAACGCCAACGTCTTTGATATAATTGTCCTCGCCGGACGGGCGTTACTTTTTTTACTCCTTCCGTCACGACTTACGGTATGCCACTGACTCTTGCGGTTCCCAAAATTCATAACGGCTTGGAGCGCCTATGAATTTTGACCGCTGCGCCATCCTCACCTCGCTGCTTCGTCCGCTGGACGCGCTTCGGTGACGATGCTTCAAAGAGGAAGGCAAAAGTAACCAAAAAACTTTAATTGAATTATCTTTCCTTAAAAAAATAAACTTCATCCTCAATGCTACTGCATTGGGGATGAAGCATAAACTCCACGGTACCACCCCGATTGAGCAGGGCTTTCCCCCTACTCCACTCGATGCCTTAACGCGGCAAACGGACATAACGTCAGCTCGGGAATGTCTTCGAAAAAATTCTTACGTAAGATGCTTTCAGCCGAGGCACCTCTCTCTTTAACGGGAATTAAACCTACTCTTTTCCGTCATTGCTTTTACGGTATTAAATTGAATTTTTACTCTTAACCCTTGGGGTTGATAATGTCACGCCAGTCAAGATCGCCTCTTTCAAGAGCGTGAATAAGAGCCTCTGCAGTTGCGATGTTTGTTGCTACAGGGATATTGTAAACGTCGCAAAGTCTGAGAAGGTTTGCTTCGCTGGGCTCGTTGGGCTTAGCAGTAAGAGGGTCACGGAAAAGAAGGAGAAGGTCGATTTCGTTACATGCAATTCTTGCAGAAATCTGCTCTTCACCGCCCTGATAACCGCAAAGGAACTTAACAATATCAAGACCTGTTGCCTCTGCTACCATTTTACCGGTTGTGCCGGTTGCACAAAGTGAATGCTTTGAAAGTGTTCCGCAATAAGCTATGCAGAACTGTGTCATCAGTTCTTTTTTAGCATCATGTGCAATAAGGGCTATATTCATATATATCCGTCCTTTCTCTTATTTTTAATAACAATTAATCACCATACTTTAATATAATAACAAAAAACATTTGGTATTGCAAGAGATTTTGTGAAAAAAACATATATTTTTTTACTCATTTACCACTTTAAAGAGCAATATTATTTCAAGCTGCTCAGAGCTATGTACTGACCGCATATTCTCTTTGCGATATTCGAAAATGCAGTATAGGACTCCTGTCCCCTTTTGTAAATAACGCCGCCCATAGAGCCGAGCTTGATTTTAGCATCCTCGGGTACAACACCGATAAGCTGCACCTGTGTGGAGTCGATAACCTTATCCACATTAAGAAGCCTGCCCTTTGTTATATCCTTCTTCATTGCTCTGTTTATAACAAGACGGCACTGTGAAACACCGAGCTTCTCCATCTCTCTTGCAGCAGTACAGGCACTTCTTACGCATACAAGGTCGGGGGTTGAAACAACCACACCGCTGTCAGCGGCAGCAGAGGCAAGCACAAGACCTGTATCAATACCTGCAGGGGCATCAAGAAGAATAAAGTTGTAGTCACAGTCGTATTCCTCAACCATAGCCTTCATCTTTTCACTGTCAATGCCCTCATAGGATAAGGGACAGCTTACAACGCCGACGCCCTTGCTTTCATAAACAGCGGCCTCCGGCTCACAGCTTTTCTTTATAACATCACCGAAGTCATATACAAGCTCTGCAGTTACGCCGAGAAAAAGGTCTATGCTTCTGAGTCTGTCACAGTCAATAATAAGCACCTTGTTACCAAGAGCGGTGAGCGCCCTTGCAAGGCCGACGGTAAAGGTGCTTTTACCTACACCGCCCTTACCTGATGCAATAACGATTTTTTTTGCCACTTTCTTTTCCTCCAATCAGAAAGGAATTGTACAGGTCAGCTGAGAAGAACATTTTCAGCCTGACTTGATTCTGAAAGATTCTTTTCAGTAAAGTAGTATTCAAAAATTTCTGCAAGAATAGGTGCGGTATAAGCACTCATACCTGCGTTTTCAACGGCAATTGCTACTGCGATTTCGGGGTCGTCAAAGGGAGCAAAGCCGATAATGAAGCCGTTATTAAGCTCATATACACCTCCGTTGATTATCTTTTCAACGGTTGTAGTACCTGTTTTTACGCCTACATCAACGGGAACATTGGTAAAATCAAGATAGCTTTCTGTAGCAACCTTAAACATACCGTCGTAAACAAGGTCCCAGTTTTCATCCTTGAAGTTAGCCTTTGAAAGAACCTGCTTCTGTGTTTCAAGAACGGTCTTTGAAAGGTCTGCATTCTTAACTGCTTCAACAAGATGCGCCTTATATCTTACACCCTTGTTTGCAATTGTTGAAGCATAGGAGCAAAGCTGAATGGGAGTAAACATATTGTTACCGTGACCGATACCTGCCTGAATTGTAAGACCGGGGGTCCACATTTCGCCCATGCTTGTACGAAGCTCGGGAGTATCGACGGTACCGTTGCTTTCATAAAGCTCTATACCTGTAGGCTCGCCGAAGCCGAACATAGTAAAGTAGCGGTTAAGCTTTTCAATACCGAGAAGACGGGCAGTTTCATAAAAATAGATGTTACAGGAATGGCAGAGTGCCCATCTTACATCAAGGAAGCCGTGCTGTCCGGTACAGCCGGGCTGATAGTCATCGTAATAGGTGTAAATACCCTCACAGAGAATCTCTGTCATATCGGTAATTACGCCCTCCTCAAGACCTGCCATTGCAACTGCAGGCTTGATTGTTGAACCGGGAGTAAAGGTACTGTCAAGCGCTCTGTTCCACAAGGGCTTATTGGGGTCAGATACAAGCTTTGAGTAATCCTCTATATAGGTTGAGTTATCGTAATTGGGATAAGAGGCTATTGCAAGGCAGGAATTGTCACTTATATCCATTACAATTGCCGCACCCGAAAGAGAGTAGGAATAAATCTCCTTCTGAAGCTCCTGGATTTTCTTAGCAAGAGCATTCTGTGCAACCTTCTGAATATCCTTATCTATAGTAAGCACAAGGGTGTTACCCTGAACGGGCTCCTTGATATACTTTTCGGTTTTTGTGCCTGAAGCGTCAATGGTTATTACCTTTTCACCCTTCTGACCCTTAAGCTCGGATTCATAGGCAGCCTCTATACCGCTTTTACCCACCTTATCGTTAAGTGAGTAGCCGTTATCCTTACCTGCCTGATATTCCTCCTCACTGATGGGACCTACAATACCGAGAACGTGAGGTGCAAGTGTGCCGTCGGGGTATTCTCTTACGCTGTCTATCTGTAGCTCAACGCCGGGAAAAAGGTGTCCCTTTTCCATAATTTCGGAAGCAAGCTCATTTGATACGTCAGAAGCAAAAACAAAGTTTCGTCCCGTATTGAAGCCGTCCTTTACAAGTGAATAGTAAACGGAGGCAATATCGCGCTGCTGCTTGAGTGAATAATCCTCAAGCTCATACTTGTCAACAAGAGCATCAAAGCAGTTTTGCACCGTTGCATAGTGCATCAGGTCAAGGAATGCCTCACTTTTAAGGTATGCTACGGAATTTTCCATATCCTTTTTAAAGGAAAGTGTTTTTCCGTTAAGCTCAATAGGAAGCTCATCCTTCCACTCTGCCTTGTTCTTGTTGAACATTTTTATAAGCTCAAGAATTATCTTGTTTCTTTCGGTATAATCCGTAGGGAAGGAGGAATAGGTGAAAATGATTTTATTAACCTGCTTGTTTGTTACAAGAGGATAACCGTTGGTGTCAAGTATCTCGCCTCTTATGGGGTTAACCTCAACAGTAACCTGTGCAACAGGCGCATTCTTTGCCTCGTCTGCGCTTAAAATCTGCAGGTCAAAAAGCTTTAAAAGAAAGAGAGAAAAAGCACACAGTACAACAACAATAACAGTAATGCTTCTTCTTTTTTCATTTTTTACTGACATGCAATTTCATCCTTTCTTATAAATATTGTTTTTTCGGTTCAGCCGATATAGGTGCGCATTTTGTCGCCCTTTGAGGTTGCCTTTACTATAAAGCCGATAAGATAATAATAAACAACGGCAAACAAAGCGGTATAAAGAGCCATAGGAAGAAAACGGCTGAAGAGAATAGCCCATGTACCGTCAAAGCCCTTGCGAAGAACAAAGAGCATCCAGTAAGCCACGCTTACCGCAGTTGACGCTGTAAGAGAAAGCACAAAGGCTGAAAAAAGTCTGTTTCTTACATAAAAGGTAATTATAATGCCTGTTGCAAAGCCTATTGTTGCAAGCATAAGGGTAAACATACCGTCAGCACCCGTTGAAGCGAAATCCCACAAGGCGCCTGCAAGAACGCCGTAGGCAAGACCCGTAAGGCTTCTTTCATACATCGCAACGCAAACCACGAAGGGTATAAGCAGCATAGGTGACAACGAGCCCACAGAAAGCCTGAAGCCGGGAGTATGCTGAATAATTGCAGTCACTACCGCAACAAGCAGAAGCAAGCCTCGTCTTATACCGATATTTTTTGTAGATGAAAAATTCAACGCATCTCACCGTCCTTCCGTAGCTTTTTCAAAGTAAGATCAGTCGCTTACGCCCTGACCGGCAAAATCTGTTATTACAAAAACATCCTCAAGCTGGCTTAAGTCGATACCCGGCTCAATAACCGCATAGCTTGAAAGGTCATAGGGACTCTCGTTAACCTCACTTACAGTGCCGATAATAAGTCCCTTGGGATAGGTGGCACCGATACCGCTTGTTACTATTATTCCGCCGGGAGTAATTGAGCTTGTACGGCTCAGACCCGAAAGAATACAGCTGCCCTTTTGTGAAAACTCAAGAGTGGTTGTAACATAAGCAATTTCACGGCTCTTGCTTTCAAGGGCGGAAATCTTTGTATCGGGATTAAGCAGCGTTTCAACAACACAGAAGGTGGGATGCACCTTTTTTACAATACCCACAACATAGTTGCCGCTGATTACGGGGTCATTGAGTGAAATATCACTGTCCGAGCCCTTATCAAGAATTATCGAAGAAAAAAGATCCATGCTGTCTGCGCCGATTATGTTACAGCTTTCAAGCACAAAGTCCTTGTTAAGCTCCTTAACGCCGAGCATAGCCTCATAGCTTTTCACCTTGTGCTCAAGCTCACCGGTTTCGGCTATACGGTTTTCATATTCGGCAATTTTCTGGTTAAGTCTTTCTATTTCGTCTCTGTAAGCGCCTGCAGACTCAAATGAGGCGTTGAACCAGTCAAGCTTTTCACTCACAAAGCCCGAAAGCTTCTGCAGAGGTCTGAAGGCAACACCCACAACGTTTGTTACAGGTGAGCTTGAATTGACCGTAGCAACGGCAATAACCGAGCCGAGCATAACCGCACACAGAACAACTACAAATATTTTAAATTTAGTGCTTTTGAAAAATTCAAGCATATTTTTTCTGCACCTTTCTTACATTTTTACCGTAACAGGACTTAAACCCGTTCCTTTATTTTAATGAGCCGAGAATATCGGTGTTGAGGTAAATGCCTGTACCTTCAGCAACGCAGTCAAGAGGATTGTCTGCAACGCGAACGGGCATACCTGTCTGGGTTGCAATAAGTGTGTCAATACCGCGAAGAAGAGCACCGCCGCCTGTAAGGGTAATGCCGCGTCTCATAATATCGGCTGCAAGCTCGGGAGGAGTCTTTTCAAGTGTAGCCTTTACCGCATCAAGAATTACGTTGATGCAGTCTGCAGTTGCTTCACGCACCTCTTCACTTGTAATTGTAATATTCTTGGGAAGACCGTCAAGAAGATTACGGCCTCTTACTTCCATTCTGCCCTCTCTGCCGTAGTCGATAGCAGAGCCGATTTTGATTTTTATCTCCTCGGCAGTTCTTTCACCGATAAGAAGATTATACTTTCTTTTTACGTACTGAATAATAGCATTGTCAAGATTGTCACCGGCCATTCTTACAGAGCGTGAGGTAACAATATCACCAAGTGAGATAACGGCAACCTCGGCTGTACCGCCGCCGATGTCAACTATCATGCTGCCTACTGCCTCACTTACGGGAAGACCTGCACCTATAGCGGCAGCCATAGGCTCTTCAATAAGGCTTACGTAACGTGCGCCTGCTTCAATTGCAACGTCGTGAACGTTTCTCTTTTCAACCTCTGTAACACCTGAGGGAATACAGATTACAACCCTTGCCTTCGCAAGAAAGGAGCCACCGAGTGCCTTTTTGATAAAAGCACGAAGCATCTCTGTGGTAATATCAAAATCAGCAATTACGCCGTCACGAAGAGGACGCATTGCAGTAATTGAGCCGGGGGTCCTGCCTATCATCTGCTTTGCCTCGTTACCTACAGCAACAACTCTTGCAGGCTTTTCGCTTACGTTGATAGCAACAACGGAGGGCTCTCTTATAACAATGCCCTTACCCTTGACAAATACGAGGGTATTTGCCGTACCTAAATCTATACCTATATCCTGAGAAAATAACATAATCTTTCTCCTTTCGATGTCCTTTTTTTGAAGTGAACATAACAATACATAATAATCAATTTATTATACATTAAAAATTGACTTTACTCAATAGGTAAGCGTAATTTTTTATAGAATATCGGCAAAAAAATTTACTCTTTACTACGTGTATCAAAGAGTATATAATTAAAACATAAATATAACTTAAGAGGTATCGGAAAATGAAAATAAAAATTCTTACCGACAACAAGGCAAAGGACGGTCTCAAGGGTGAATGGGGACTTTCGGTTTATATTGAGCACGAGGGCAAAAGGTTGCTTCTTGACACGGGTGCCTCTCCCCTGTTTTCAAAAAACGCCGAAAAATGCGGCGTTGATTTGAGCGGGATTGACCTGGCGTTTCTCTCCCACGCCCACTATGACCACAGCAACGGCTTCGGTGAATTTTTTAAGCAGAATAAAAAAGCACCTCTTTACCTTAACAGCTGCTGCAAGGAAAACTGCTACGGCAAGAGATGGATTTTTTCAAAATACATCGGTATAAAAAAGGGCTACTCCAAAGCCTACAGGGACAGACTGATTTACACCGACGGACTGACCGAAATTGAAAAGGGCATTTATCTTCTGCCTCACGGTGAGGGTGACTTTTCCGAATACGGCAGAAAAAACGGGCTTTTTCAGAAAAACGGCAGAAAATGGAGCTATGACAGCTTCAACCACGAGCAGAGCCTTGTAATAAAAGCCGACAAGGGTCTTGTTATTTTCAACAGCTGCTGTCACACAGGCGCAGACAACATAATCAAAGAGGTCTCTGAAGCCTTCAGGGGTGAAAAGATACTTGCTCTTATCGGCGGCTTCCATCTTTATAAATCAGGTGACAGTGAGGTTGTTGCCCTTGCAGAGCGTATTGAGCAGACAGGTATAGAGCGTATTTACACGGGGCACTGCACAGGTGATAAGGCCTTTGCCATACTCAGAAAGCACCTTGGTGAAAAGGCACAGGAGCTTTATGCGGGAATGGAGACGGAGATATAACGCCCAATTCGCAATGCCCAATTCGCAATGCGCAATCGCGTGATACGCTTCGGATAACAGAAACCGGGACTCCGCCCATTAAAGTAAAAGCTAAAGATATACAAGCAAGGAGCTGTAAAATTTTTTCGTTTTTTACAGCTCCTTGCTTATTTCAGATGAGATGATTGTTTGTGGGCGGATGCAACTTTACAGTAATTTAATTGTGCGGCGCGATTGAGCATTGCGCATTGCGAATTGCGAATTATTCAAAATGCGGCATCCAGTCGCCGTGAGCCTCAATAAGCTCATCAACCATTTTGTGGATATCCTCAATGTTAAGCTCGGAGCCTGTGTGAGGATCCATCATTGCAGCGTTGTAGATATACTGCTTTTTGCCTGTTACGGCTGCCTCGATTGTAAGAAGCTGGGGATAAATATTGCTTGAATTCATTGCGGCAAGCTGTAAGGGAAGAGGACCTACCTTACAGGGAGTGATACCGCTGCCGTCTACAAGACAGGGCACCTCAACACATGCCTCTGCAGGAAGGTTGTCGATAAGACCGTTGTTGATAACGTTACCGCCGATTTTATAGGGCTTGTTTGTAACAATAGCCTCCATAATATATGAAGCATATTCGTGGCTTCTTTCGTGGGAAATTTTACCGTCGGCAAGAATTTCGTCTCTCTGCTTTGCCCAGCCCTCAATCTGATTAACGCAGCGTCTGGGATATTCATCAAGAGGAATGTTGAATTTATCAATCATTTCGGGATATTTTGACTTTATGTAGAAGGGATTATATTCGGCATTGTGCTCACTGCTTTCGGTGCAGTAGTAGCCGAGCTTGTCAATATAATCGTAGCGCACCATATCCCAATGCTTTTCACCCTGATTTTTTTCCTTTGCTCTCTTTCTGATTTCGGGATAAAGGTCGTTTCCGTCCTTGTCGTAAATTTCAAGAAGCCATGCCATATGGTTTATACCGGCAATTTTTTCCGTTCTGCCCTCAAGCTTATCCTCCATACCGAGGCTGTCGAGAAGGTGAAGGCTACAGCCCTGAACGCTGTGGCAAAGACCGATTGTCTTGATTTTAGTGTAGCGCTGCATATAGCCTGTAAGCATTGCCATGGGATTTGTATAGTTAAGGAACCACGCATCAGGACAAACCTCTTCCATGTCGTCGGCAAAGGCCTTCATTACGGGAATTGTACGAAGGGCACGCATAATACCGCCTATACCGAGGGTGTCGGCAATTGTCTGCTGAAGACCGTACTTTTTGGGAATTTCAAAATCGGTAACGGTGCAGGGCTCATAGCCACCTACCTGAATTGCATTGA
>JBGVGP010000134.1:0-10610 GCA_045121735.1 Acutalibacteraceae bacterium | reverse complement strand
ATTATATTACAGCTTTTATTGATAACACTTGCTTTTTCACGCTATATTCTACATTAAAATCAGCCACCTGACAAGATGGCTGATGTTTTTTTACAGAATTTTTACACGCAAGGAATCATAAGCATAAGCTTTTCACTGATTACCCGGCTTTTAAGTGAGTTTTCTTTCATAATAAGCTCGGCAGTGGAATTGTGCTCCCTCGCTATATTCCAAAGCTCCTCGCCCTTTTCGGCAAAATACACTGTAAGTGCGGCAGAATTATTCTGCTTCGGCTTATCCTCGCAGACAGTAAGGCTTTTTAAAATTCTGCCCTCATAATTACCGTACACATTACCCGAAACATTAAAATCAAGAGTAATTTCAACCTTATCCCCTGTCGGGCGTGATGCAGAAATTCCGGCACCCTCCACAGTAAAGCAGGCAAAGGGAGCAGCACATTTTTTTACAAGAGCGTATGAAAAATCAAAATCAAGATTTTTCTCCTGACAGCAGGGCACTCCGTTTTCGTCGATATACATTATAAATACAAGTGCACTGCAGTCAAAACGGACCTCGTCTTCATCGCACCTTATGCTTTTGCTGATTTCTGTGCATCTTATAAAGCAGATTTCCCTTGCAGATGACGAAAGCTCAATTTCGCCCTTTATCTGCCTTGCTTCATTTATTTCTCTCACGGGACAGATAAGCTGCGGGACATCAAAAACCTCCTCGGTTTCATGCTGTGTACAGTAGCAATCGGTAATAACCTCCCGCTCTGCTTTTTCATAAGCTTCAACAAAGGCGCTTACCCTTAAGGAAATATCAACAAGACGGTTACTGCCCGAGGAATCAGCCTTGACAGAGCAAAGCTGCTGACAGACCCTGAGCCTTATGCGGCAAATTGCAGAATCGGGAATCTGACGAAGGTCAACAATCTGACTTACAGGCATCGAATGAGAAAAACGGTGAAGCTCATTTTTACCGTTCTCGGTAAGATAGCATATATCGGTAACCGCATCGCCCTTGACAAGCAGCTTCCCCTGTGAAAGCTTATGACTCTCATTTACAACACGGCAGCTGCAGCTGATAATTTTACCTACGGCCGGATGCTCACTGTTAAGCGCTACGGTTTCGCCAAGGTCAAAGGTCTTTTCAAAAAAGCCGAGACTGTTTTCACAGCTTATTTTTTCTTTTTTAGTCTGAACGGTGCTTTTTTCGTCAGCAACGGCGTACTGCTGCTCAACGGCTCCGTAGCAGGAATAAATTGTACTTATCCCCGAATTTACATTTATTTTTCTCTGACTCAGCGCACGGCAGTTGACAAAATCGGCTACTGCTTCTGCCGTCACTGTCATATCGGGTGAAATATCCTTAAGCACCACGGCCGAGGAAAGCTCACAGCTTTTTTCATAAACATCAATTTTATCACCCTCGGCAAGATAGATAATTCTTACCGTACCCGTACCCTTTGAGCTTGCCCTTTCGCCCGAAAGACTGACGGTATGTATGCCCGGTGTAACAGTACAGCGAAGTATTTTTTTAATATCAGCACAGTAATCAGGCAGACTTATTTCCATATCAAGCTTCTGCTCGCAGGAGGTCTCCTTCAGTCTTCTGCCTGTTTTGATATATTCCTTTTTAAGTTCAAGGCTCATTTGTGCATCTCCTTTTTTATTTCTTCTCTAAAATATATTTGTGACGCTTCAAGATTATACCTGCAACAAATATGACAAGATAAATTTACTTTTTGTTTTCTGAATTTCAGGTTGCATTTTGATATGAAAATGTGTATTATTTACATAAAGAAATAAATTCATTGGAGAAAGTAACTATGATAAGTAAAATGCTGCGCCCTATGTTCTCTGCTTACGGAGGATTAGCAGGAATATGTGAACACATAAAGCTTTATATTTACGCCTCTCACGGTATAAAAAAGCAGGAAAAGGTCCTTATGAAGCTTATGAAGGACAATAAGACTACTGTTTACGGTAAAAAGAATAATTTTGATAAGGTTCACAGTGTAGAGGATTATCAGAAGCTTGTTCCCCTTTCGGGATACCTTGATTATGAGGACTACATAATGCGTATGGCCAAGGGTGAAAAAGGACTTATCACCAACCGACTCATACGCCGCTTCACCGAATCCTCGGGCAGTACAGGCAGAAGCAAGCTTGTTCCCCTTTCGGGTGCTTCGGAATGGACTATTATGTGCTTCTCCTTCAGTGCGCCCATAGGATGTGCTGTAAAATACTTTTTTAAGGAAAAGCACAGACCTCTGCCTCCACAGAGAGGTCTCCTCACCGCCGAGGTAAACTACAGAAGGCTCCCCGGCGGAAGAACGGTAAGCTGTCTTTCCTCAATTCCCTTTCTTAATATGAAGCCTATCGTCAGATTCTACACAACCTCACCTAAAGAGGTTATGTTCCCCGACCCTGACGTTGATATGGATATGCACTATGTCAAGCTCCGCTTTGCCTTGCAGGACTCTGATATAAGCTATCTCGGTACAATTTTCATCACAACACTTGAGTCAATGTTCTTCTACCTTGAGGAAAACTGGCAGATGCTTTGCGATGATATTGAAAAGGGTACAATCAACGAAAGCGTGAGAATGCCTGCTGACATAAGAGCAAAGCTTGAAAAAAGACTTAAGCCCAGAAAGAAGAGAGCCGATTTTCTCAGAAGAGAATTTGAAAAGGGCTTTGACGCTTCTCCCATTATTCCGAGAATATGGCCCAAATGCGGCTGGATGTACGGTATGGGCACAGGCGCACTTTCCCACTATCAGCAGAGACTTCGCCGCTACATCGGTGAGGATATGCCCGTACACTACTGCGGTTACGCCGCAACGGAAGCCCTTATGGCAGTTCCCATTGAGGTTAACTCCTACGAATATGTAATGCTTCCCCATAACGGTTTTTACGAATTCCTTCCCCTTGATGCCCCCGAGGGCACAAGACCGCTTACTGCAAGTGAGGTTGAGGTAGGCAAGGAATATGAGCTTATACTTACAAACCTCAGCGGCTTTTACCGTTACAGAATTGAAGACGTTGTTAAGGTTACAGGCTTTTATCACGAGATGCCGAAGGTAACCTTCTGCTACAGACTCAATCAGATAGCAAACATAAGCGGCGAAAAGATAAACCAGCTCGCCTTTGACGAAATTGTCGGCAACTTCAGTGAAAGGATGGACGAGATGTTCGTCGGCTACAGCATTTATCCCAACAGAACAACCTCTCCCGGTCACTATGTACTTCTTGTTGAAGGCACAAAGAAGCACACAAAGGAAGACGAGATAATTTACGGCGAAGAATTTGAAAAGTGTCTTTGTGCAGGTAACGTTTCCGTAGGACCCCTTATAAAAAGCGGCGCCCTCGGTCACTGTGAGGTTAAATTCCTCAAGCACGGCACCTATGACGACTACCGTGAAATGCTTCGCAAAAACGGTGCTAACCTTAATCAGATAAAGCCCATAAAGGTTATAAATTCAGAAGAAAGAAAGCAGTTCTTCTTTGAGCATTGTTTATTTTAAGCTTTAGCTTATCAACCGGAGCGACGAAAGCGTCGCTCCCTACTTTTAAAGCTACGAGGTGAAGACTATGAAGAGAAAATTAAAAGCCGAAATGTATGACAAGGTGAATTTTATGTGCCGCTGCTACATGGACAGAATTGCGCGCTTTCGCCTTGACTATGATTTTGTGCCCGATGAGGCTGCCTTTAAAAAGGCTCTTACTGCACTTTATGAGGCCTCACCCGTGTTTCACTCACGCTTTGTAAATAATCCGATAAATCCCTATTGGCTTGTGTGCGAGTATAAAATTGAAGACTCTCTTACCTTTGAAGAGACTGACGATATTGAAAAATCAAGCTATGATTTTCTTGTAAGGGGCATTGATATAAAGGATAATACCCAGATGAAAATTGCCGTTTTTCACAAGGACGGCAGATGTGCTCTTTGCTTCAGGTGGAATCATATGCTTACTGACGGCGGCGGCTTCAAGCAGCTTGCCCGTGACCTTTTCAGAGCCTATGATGAAATAATCTCAAACGGCAGCTGCAAGGAAAATTTCCTTACAGGCTCAAGAGCCTACACGGAGGTTTATGCCGACTTTGATAAGGATAAAAAGAAAAAAGCAAAGGCACAGATTCTCGGCAACTCTGCACACGAAAAAAAGACTCTCCCCTTTTCAAAGAAAAGCGGAAACGAAAAAAATATACTTATTTTAAAAAGAATAAGCGCTCATGCTTTCACTCGTGCTGCTGCAAAGGGTAAAGCGCTTGGCGCAACGGCCAACGACGTGCTTGTTGCCGCGTATATAAGAAGCGCCTATAAGCTTATCGGCTGTGACGAAAAAGAAAAAATGAGCGTTTCCTGTGCCGTGGATTTAAGAAGGCACATGAAAAATCCCGACCGTATAGGCTACACAAACCATACAACCTTTATGCCCTGTACAATTGACAGTATGGGTGATACAATGGCCGAAACAGTGAAGGCTGTGGCTGAATGCAACCGAAAAAACAAAGAAGACCCCTATCTGGGTCTTCACGGACTTCCTCTTTTAAATTTTGCATATAAGGCTATGACCTATCTTCAGGCAGAGCCTACGGTAAAGCTCTTTTATGCAAACGCAAACCTTGCTCTGAGTAATGTAGGCAAGGTTGATAAAAGGCTTTTCTCCCTTGGTGGCAACGAGCCGACAGATGCCTTTGTTGCAGGCGGAGCCAAGGTCAAGCCCTGTGCTGCAGTTAATGCTCTTACCCTTGACGGCAGACTGACGCTTTCAATGACTATTCAGGGCACTGAAAAGGACAAAGCGATGGTTGAAAGATTTTTTGATGAAATGGAAGAAGAGTTGAAGCTCTTTTAGTAGTAAATAGCAAGTAGTGAGTAGTAAGTTTTACAACTTTATGACAAGTTAAAAAACAATGGGCTGTAAAAAACTTTCGTTTTTTACAGCCCATTTCTTACTACTTGCTACTTACTACTGACTACTCTGATTATCTGATACCGAAATTTTCAAGAACATAATCCATATCCTTATCACCGCGACCTGAAAGGTTGATAAGCACTGAGCCGTGCTCCATCGTCTTTGCAAGCTTCATACCGTAAGCTACAGCGTGTGAGCTTTCAATGGCGGGAATAATACCCTCAAGGCGTGAAAGCTTGAAGAAGGCATCAATGGTTTCCTCGTCATTGATAACATCGTACTTAACTCTGCCAAGCTCGTGAAGGAATGCGTGCTCGGGGCCTGATGAAGGATAGTCAAGACCGCTTGCTACCGAATAAACAGGAGCAGGCTCACCGTTTTCATCTTTGAGCATAATGCTGTTGAAGCCATGCATAATACCCTCTGTGCCGTACTTAAGTGAAGCAGCGTGGTCACCGAGCTTTTCACCTCTGCCGAGAGGCTCGATACCGTAAATATCAACAGGATCGTTGAGGAAGCCTGAGAAGAGACCTGCCGCATTTGAGCCGCCGCCTACACAGGCAACAACAGCACTGGGAAGGTGACCTGTCATTTCGATAAACTGATCTCTTGCCTCAATACCGATAACGCTCTGGAAATCACGCACCATCATGGGGAAGGGATGAGGGCCTAAAACTGAACCGATACAGTAGATAGCATCGTTATATTCCTTACTGTATGCATCAAAAGCGGCGTCAACTGCCTCCTTGAGTGTCTTGAGGCCGTGGGTAACCTCAACAACGTTTGCGCCGAGGATTTTCATTCTTGCTACGTTCGGAGCCTGCTTTTTGATATCAACAGAGCCCATATAAATATCACATTCGAGACCGAAGTATGCTGCTGCAGTTGCAAGGGCAACGCCGTGCTGACCTGCACCTGTTTCAGCGATAACCTTTTTCTTACCCATATACTTTGCAAGAAGTGCTTCACCCATACAGTGGTTGAGCTTATGTGCGCCTGAATGGTTAAGGTCCTCACGCTTTGCATAAAGCTGAACCTTACCGCCAAGTGCGTCTGAAAGTCTTTCAAGGTGAGTTACGGGAGTAGGTCTGCCCTGAAACTCCTTTCTGATTCTGCGAAGCTCTGCAATGAACTTACGTGACTGACAGATTGAGTAATAAGCCTCGGTAATTTCAGCCATAGCAGCCTTTAATTTGTCGTCAACGTAAACGCCGCCGTATTTACCGAAGTATCCGTCCTTATCTGGATAATTGTTAAAATAGGTATCAAAATTTACGCCATTAAAATCCATAATAAATTCCTCCTGTTAAAAAAGACAGTCCCTGACAGATTTCTCTGTCAGGGACGAATAAACATTATTCGCGGTGCCACCCTGATTCACGGCGATGCCGTGCGCTTAGCGGAATACTGACATATTCCCGACAACTGACGTATGTCAACACGTTGCATTATACTCGTCATAAGACTTTCCCTGCACCCTCAACGGCCCATTTAACGGTCTGTTTCTTGCCCGGATTTCAGCATCCCGGACTCTCTTTGAAGGCATAGCCGTTTTTATCCCCGTCTCAACGGTTTAATATTAAATTGGAAATAGTTTAACATTTTGAAGCGTGTTTGTCAAGAAATAACGAAAAAAACAATCAAAGTTTTTTGATTACTTTTTTTCAAAAAAGTAATGGCGCGCGCCGAGCGTTGATGAAAAAGCAGTGAAAACTTATCCTAAAGTTACGGGGTTTTCAGGTGTCCAAACAACCGTACCGAGCTTAAAAGCGTTATAAAATCTTTCATAGCTTTCAACGCCTATGTTAAAAGCACGTGTAATCCCGTCTGCACAGAAATAAATATATCCGTCGTTGCAAAGGTAAATTTCACATTCAAGTCCCTTCAGATGCGCAGTAAAAGTCAGCTTTTCGCCCGTGTTACTCATTCGCTCTTCAGCTTTTGCATCGCTGTTGTCTATGATAAGCGAAGCAAGCTTTTCCATAGTCTGAATTGAAATTGAATAAACAATATCCTCTTTGCCCTCTTCTTTATAATACACCCGGAAAGATGTGCTGAAGTTATCGGGATTATAGCTTGTTGTAATATCAGCAAAATTTATAATATCTGAAAGGGTATCAAAACTATTTAAAACCATGCTGGGCTTACTGTCTTTTTGAGTAGTTTCATGCTGAGTGTTAACAGCTGAGGTGAATTTATTATCGAGGTCTGTATCAGCATTCAGGAAAGCCGCAGCTAAAGCAATACAAATCAGAACAATCAAAGCGATGATTACTTTTTTCATTTCATTTTACCTCACTACTTACTACTCGATACCTACCGATTAAACAATGACATCGGCAACAATGGGATAATGGTCGGAGGGATACATATCCATTACGGTGTTACGGATAATCTTATAGGTATCTGCCTTTACGCCCTTTGAGGTGAAGATAAAGTCAATTGCGCCCTGACCCTCTTCCTTCTTTTTGCCGTAGGCGTGGTAGGTTATGCCCTCATCGGCAGTTTTTGCGCTGAAGGCAACGTCATCGGTAACGGCAATCATTCTCTTATAAACGTCCTCGTGAGGATATGCATTGAAGTCACCCGTAACAATTACGTTACCCTGTGCCTGAAGCTCCTCAAGCTTTGTAAGAAGCACGCCTGCCTGACCGTCTCTTGTTGATTCAAGCACGTGGTCAAGGTGGGTGTTCATATGGGTATATCTCTTGCCTGTTTCCTTATCCTCAAGCACTGCCCAGGTTGTAATACGGTAGCAGGCACTGTTAAAGCTCTTGCTCTTCTTTTCAGGTGTTTCGGAAAGCCAGATTGTACCCTCGTCGATAAGCTTATACTTATCCTTCAGGTAGAAAACTGCACTGTACTCGCTGAAGGGACCGAAATAGTCTCTTGCCTTACCTACGCAGCCGTATTTGTCTCCGAATTCCTTTTTGAGAATTCTCATCCACTTTGCAGTTGCCTCCTGCACACCGAAGGAGTCGGGAGCGTACTGATTGATAATTGCAGTAACAATTTTTGAACGGTTGTTTATGCTACCCTCGGGGTCACTTTTACAGCGCACGTTAAAGGACATTACTCGGGTTGCCTCTTCGCTCTTTTCGGGAATGCCGTCAATTACGATTTCACCGAAATCAACTGAATCGGCTGCTGTATAAATGCCGAAGCCTATAGCTGCCGCAACGGCAATTACTATAAGTGCAATAAGAATAATTTTACCTTTTTTCATATTCATTCTCCTTACTTTCAATATGATAAAATAATTGTAGCATAAAAAAGCGTAAAAAGAAACATATAATAAAAATATCATTGTAAATTTATTGTATCCGTGATAAAATCAAAGGGTAATAAAATAAAAGGCGGTGCAATCATGCAGAATATTACCTTTGAACAGTTCAACAGTGCAAGCTTTAAGCTTTTTGAAAATAATCCTATTATCCGCAACCCTCTTTCAAGCTTTGTTATAGCTGACCCGAGTGTGCTTACCCCCGACGTAAGCCACGATAAAAAATGGCACCTTTTCTGCCATACCTTTTTCGGTGTTCATCACTATGAAAGCGACGACGGTATAAGCTTTACAAAAAAGCAGAAGATTGCAAAGCGTTCCATGCGCCCGAATGTAAATCTTGTTGACGGAAAGTATTATGTTTTTTACGAAAGAACGAGACCTCCCGTAATCAATGCTCTTACGCTTATAGGCTTTAAATGGAAAAGTGAAATTTACTGCACCGAAAGTACCGACCTTAATTCCTGGAGCAAGCCCTATCTTGTTCTCGGTAACACCCGTGACTTTGAAAACGATGAAAACGGCTCTGCCCTTTCAAATCCTTTTCTTATCAATATAGACAGCACTAACCGTCTTTACTATTCCTGCGGTCAGACCTTTATCAAGGACTGCGGCTTCTGTGAGCCGAGACACATCACCTTTGCGGAAAGCAAGGATATAAATAAAAATTATACAGCAAGAACAAAGCCTATCATAAGCCCTGACAAGAGCATCCCCTGGCTCAACCTTTGTTCGGGCTGTCTCAAGGTGTATAAGCTTAAGGACTGCTATATCGGTCTGCAGAACGGTATTTTTGAAAAAGACGGTAAAAGCCATTCTGCTATTGTGCTTTTAAAATCTGATGACGGCATACATTTTGATTTTGTAAAATCCTTCCTTACTCCGCAAAAATGTGGCAGCAACAAATGGATGGCTCAGTATGTTTATGCCTGCTGCCTTACATATTATGAGGGCAAGCTCCGTCTTTACTTCAATGCAAGGAATGTTGCAAACAATCTTACAGGCAGAGAAAGCATAGGTGTTTACGAGGCAGAAATAAAATAAAAAAGCCTTGACTCTGACGTTGCGTTATGGTTTAAAGTATTGCCCGAGGTGAGAAAAATGAAAATGTCTGTCAAGGAGTTTTCCCTTTTTACGGGTGTAAGCGTGCGCACGCTTCATTATTATGACCAGATAGGACTACTGAAGCCTGATTTTACAGACAGTGAAAACGGCTACCGTTATTACGGGGAAAAAGCAACGGAAAGGATGATTGAAATACTTTTTTTCAAGGAGCTTGACTTTCCTCTTAAGGAAATTTCCTTGATGCTTTCTTCATCCGACTATGACAAGAAGGATGCCTTTCGCAGGCACAAAAGGCTTCTCACCCTGAAAAAGCAGCGCCTTGAACGGCTTATATCTGCCCTTGAAGACGCTGAGAAAGGAGCAACACTTATGAAAAAATTTGAAAACACCGAATTTGACAATGCAAAAGCACAATATGCAGACGAGGTAAAGGCCCGTTGGGGTAACACCGAGGCTTACAGGGAAAGTGAAGAAAAAGCCGCCGACATGACGGGAGCCGAAAAGCAGAACTCCCTTGACGGTATGAGCTTTATAATGGCCGAATTTGCTGATATTATGAAAAAAGGCTTTTCCCCTGAAAGTGAAAATACACAGAGCCTTTGCAAAAAGCTTCAGCAGTTTATCACCGATAATTTTTACACCTGCACCAAGGAAATACTTGCAGGTCTTGGTGAAATGTATGTGCTTGATGAACGCTTTAAGCAGAACATTGACCAAAACGGTGAAGGCACGGCTGAGTTTATAAGAGATTCATTGAGAATTTACTGCAGATAATTCGAATTAAATTAAACTTAAAAGAATTCAAAAAGGCAAGAGGACTGTCAGTTGTGACAACCCTCTTATTTTAATCGTCATAATGTACATATCCGCCGAATATCCCCTTTCGGCTATGAGCTTTTCTTTGATTTTTGCTGTCGTAATGCACCTGTCCCGAAAACAGCCCCGGTCTGCTGTGGCCTATCTTTCGTCCGCTTGTATCATAATGATTCTGCCCGTCAAAAAGATTTTCCCTGCTATATCCTGTTCTGTTTCCATTTGCATCATAATGCTCTGTTCTTCCGAATAAACCCGGTCTGCTTTTGCCCACAAATTTACCGTCTGCATCATAATGAATTGTCTGACCGAAAAATCCTTTTCTACTGTAACCCTTTTTTGCCATAATCAAGACTCCTTTATTAAAATCGACCTGAAATACAAAGCACTGCATAAAACAATAACAAAAGAATAAAAAATGTCATTTTTAAAGACATCCTTGTTTTATGCTTTTATTATATCATAGCAAAAATTAATTACAATAGGCTTCACAGCTACTGTCCCGATATCAGGACTATCTATATCTCTCTTTCACTTACTCA
>JBGVGP010000133.1:0-25622 GCA_045121735.1 Acutalibacteraceae bacterium | reverse complement strand
TACAGTTACCGAAGAGACGGAAGAAGTCGATGAAAACAACTTTGTAATTAAGGATAAGGAAGGCAATGTGCTTTGCGGTTAAAACAATAATTTTAATGAGCGATGACCTTGCCGCTCTGAGGAAACCAAATCTGCGGCAGGGGTATTGTGCTCTGTTTGCGTTGCATAAACTATATGTAGTATAATGGTGCAAAGGGTGTGGGCGGCAGGTTGCCGCCCCTACTTTTTTGTCAAAAAAGATTGACAAACACTATATTCTTGATGTATAATAACTTTCCGCGAGTTATCGCCTGTTAATTTAAAAGCGTCGGACTCATATTGCGTTACTACTTACACTACTTGAGCAATGTGTCCCGTTTTAATTTTACAAAATCTATTATTAAAAGGAGGTTAACGCAATGAAAAGAACTTACCAGCCCAAGAAGCGTCACAGAAAGATGGAGCACGGCTTCCGTAAGAGAATGTCCACAAGAAACGGCCGCAAGGTACTTGCACGTCGTCGTTCAAAGGGCAGAAAGCAGCTCACATACTAATTAAGGCTATTGGCAGATTAGCTGCCGCAATCCTTTGTGAAAGCACCTGCTTTCGCAACTGTTCACTTTACTGTGTTGGGATTTGATGTTTTTGCTGAAATACCTTTCTTTAACTGAAAATACGGACTTCCAGCGTGCCTATCATCGCGGAAAGTCCTGCGCACGACCTGCACTGGTAGTTTATTCAAACAAAAACCGTGTGGGTGTTTGCCGTGTCGGTATTACTACAAGCAAAAAAATCGGCAATGCAGTTGAACGCAACCGTTCCCGAAGAGTTATAAGAGCAGCATTCAGAGCTGTCAGTCAGGAATACACCTTTAAGGGGAACTTTGATTTTGTTCTTGTTGCAAGAAGCAAAACAAAGTATCTCAAGACAGAAAAGGTGCGCCTTGCTATGGTGGAGTGCTTACGAGAGGTCGGTGCAATAGAATGAAAAGAGTGCTTCTCGCAGTCATAAGATTCTACCGCAGATTCATCTCACCCCATCTGCCGCCTATGTGCAGATATTACCCCACCTGCTCATGCTATGCAATAGAAGCAATTGAAACCCACGGAGCATTGAAGGGAGGCCTTC
Source organism: Acutalibacteraceae bacterium (assembly GCA_045121735.1). Taxonomy (GTDB): domain Bacteria; phylum Bacillota; class Clostridia; order Oscillospirales; family Acutalibacteraceae; genus UBA6857. The sequence goes on along the minus strand of JBGVGP010000133.1, from coordinate 24,515 downwards.
TTGCAGCGTGGCGTGTTTTGCGTTGCAATCCTTTTTCAGCAGGGGGCTATGACCCTGTACCTCCGAAAAAGGAAAGACAGGACTGATTTCTTATATATAAGGGAATAATTTAACGAGAGGAAATTTACAAATGTTTGATTTCTTATACGGCATTTTCGGTTATCTGTTCAGATTTCTTCTTCCTATTGTAGGAAATTACGGACTTGCTCTTGTAATTTTCACATTATTTTTCCGTGTAATTCTTCTCCCAGCAACCGTTAAGCAGCAGAAATCCTCTGCTAAAATGGTTCGTCTTCAGCCTAAGCTCAAGAGAATCAGAGAAAAGTATCAGGATTACGCTCCTCAGGAAAGAAACATGAAGATTCAGCAGGAGACCCAGGAGCTTTACCAGCGTGAGGGCTATTCCTCAATGGGCGCAAGCTGCCTTCCTCTTGCTGTTCAGCTTCCTATCCTCTGGGGTCTTTACGGTATTATCCGTCAGCCTCTTACTTACGTTCTTGAAATCTCATCAGAGGCTATCACTGCTCTTTCAGAAGCAGTTACAGAGCTTGGTATCGTAGTATCCTCAGGTAAGGCTACAGCTGCTACTGCTTACATTCAGGCAACTATCATCTCAAACCTTGAAAAAATTGTTGAGGGCAAGCCCGAGCTTCTTACTCAGTTCGGCGCAGAGATTGAAAAAATCCGTGCTTTCGACTTCTCCGTTTTAGGAATCGATCTCGGCTCAATTCCTAAGGAGTTCTACGGTGAATTCGGCATCAGCAAGGCTTCAATCCTTGTTATTGCAATCCCCGTGCTTTCAGGTCTCACCTCTCTTCTTACAAGTGTTCTTACACAGGTAAGACAGAAGAAGGCTAACCCCAATATGGATAATCAGCAGATGATGGGCTGCATGATGCTTTCAATGCCCCTTATGTCAGTATGGTTTACATGGACAATGCCCGTTGCTATGGGTATGTACTGGATTCTTTCCAACGTTCTTGCATTCCTTCAGACTCTTATTATCGGTCACGTTTACGCACCGAGAAAAACCATTGCAAAGCTTATGGTTGACGAAACCGTTTACCGTCGTTCCTATGAGAAGAACAGAATATCTATTCTGGAAAACATCAAGGAAACCGAAACAGAATAATTCAGAATTTTACTAACATTAACATAACACTAAATAAAACGGTGGTGATAACAAAATGATACATGAAGCTACGGCTACAGGTGCAACCGTTGAGGAGGCTCTTTCCAACGCGCGTGCAGCTCTTAACGCTCCTGCTCTTGCAGATGTGCGTACAGAGATTGTTGCAATGCCCACAAAGAAGATTCTCGGACTTTTCGGTGGTTCACCTGCAAAAGCAAGAGCATATTATGAAACTCCCGATGCACCCGAAAACAAGGCTCCCGTAAAGAAGGCTGAAAAGGCTCCCAAGGCTGACAAAGCCCCCAAGAAGGAAGCCCCCAAGAAGGAAGCTCCCAAGAAGGAAGCTCCCAAGGCAGAAAAGGCAGAGGCCCCCAAGGCTGAAGCTGTTGAGACTGTCAAGACTCCCGTTGATGCTGCATCAAGCAAGAGCATCACTGCAGCAGTTGAGTACATCACAGCTGTTGTAAAGGGTATGGGTGTTGAGAACGTTGATATACAAGCTTTACGCACACAGGATAACGAAATCATTCTTGAGCTTGACTGCGGTGAGGATTACGGTATCGTAATCGGCAGAAGAGGTGAAACCCTCGACTCCATCCAGTACCTTACAAGACTTGTTGCCAACAAGACAAAGCTTGACGGTGAATATTCAAGAATTTCCATCAATGTAGGCAATTACCGTGAAAAGAGAAAGAACACTCTCAGAGAGCTTGCAAAGAAGAACTCAGAGAAGGTACTCAAGTACGGCAGAAATGTTACATTCGAGCCTATGAACCCCTATGAAAGAAGAATCATTCATACTGCAGTTCAGGAAATTGAAGGCGTAACATCACATTCAGTCGGTGCTGATGCATCAAGAAGAGTGGTTATCACTCTTGCAGAAGGCGTTAAGCCCACACACCCCTCAAAGGGTGGCTATAACAGAGGCAGAGGCGGTCGCGGCGGCTACAACCGTGGCGGTAACAGAGGCGGACGCTCACAGGCTCCCCGTGTGGATGCTCCCACAAGAGCTCCCAGAACCGATGCCGGTGCTGAAAAGGTTTCACTTTACGGCAAAATTAACTGATGAAAAAACCTCCCGTAATCGGGAGGTTTTTTTGTGTGCAGGATAAAAAACAATAAAAGTTTTTTGATTACTTTTTTTCAAAAAAAGTAATGCCACACGGAGAGCGATGAAAAATTATATTGATATAAAAAAGGTCACGGAAAAGAAAAACCGTGACCTTTAAATTTGGTTTGGTTGAATTGGAGTTTTCTGGATACCCTAAATGATTGAGGATACATTATACAAAGTTACTGCGAACAAAAATATTCCTGACAACAAGAAATAAATTGCAAACTTCTTATTTATCTGTTTAATCTTTCGTGACCTCGCCGGTCGGGCGTTACCTTTCTTGAAAGAAAGGTAACCCAAAGAACTTTACATTTTTTTATTTTTTACGGCAGTACATTGCCTGCTGCACGGTAAATTTCATACCACTGCTCACGGGTGAGCCTTACCTCACTTGCTTTAAGGCAGTCGGTGAGCCTTGTAAGGTTGGTTGTGCCTGTTACGGGCTGCATCTTTGCAGGGTGACGAAGAAGCCACGCAATAGCAACCGTTGTTTTTGAAACACCGTACTGTCTGCCGATTGCTTCAAGCACCTTGTTAAGCTCGGGGAATTTCTTATTATCTACAAAGCAGCCCTCAAAGAAGCCGTACTGCATCGGTGACCAGGGCTGAATTGTTATTTTATTGAGTCGGCAGTAGTCAAGCACACCGCCGTCACGGTCAGGTGCAGAATTGTTATATATATTTACGTTGATGCCGGACTGAATCATGGGGGAGTGCATAATTGAAAGCTGAAGCTGATTTGCACAAAGGGGCATATCAAGACAGCTTTCGAGAAGCTGCATCTGATAAGGATTCTGATTCGAAACGCCGAAATGTCGCACCTTACCTGATGCCTTCAGCTCATCAAAGGCTCGTGCAACCTCCTCGGGCTCCATAAGAGCGTCGGGACGGTGCAGAAGAAGCACGTCAATATAATCTGTACCGAGCCTTTTAAGGCTGCCTTCTACAGAAGAAACTATATGCTCGTAGGAAAAATCAAACATACCCTTACGGATGCCGCATTTGGTCTGGATGATAATATCCTCTCTGTTGAGACTTTTTACTGCCTTGCCGAAAACCTCTTCGCTTTTTCCGCCACCGTAGATATCGGCATGGTCAAAGAAGTTTGCACCCTGTGAAAGCGCAACGTCAACAAAGGCGCTTACCTCCTTTTCTTTCATATCACTTATTCTCATACAGCCTACGGCAACGGTAGGCACCGAAAGTCCGCTTTTACCAAGTTCAATATTATACATAAGCTTTCTCCTTGCTTTTTTTATTTAACTGCATTATATCACCTGATTACAGCATTTTCAATTAAAAATTATTTTTGATTTATTGACAATAATGTTTGTAATAATTAAAATTATAATAGTATGAAACGAGGTGAATGCTATGAGTCAGTTTAATGTTACGGGTATGTCCTGCGCGGCTTGCAGTGCAAGGGTTGAAAAGGCAGTAAAGACCGTTGACGGTGTTGAGGCCTGCTCGGTCAACCTTCTTACAAATACGCTTACTGTTGAGGGCAGCGCAGAGGATAAGGATATAATTGCCGCTGTTAAAAAGGCAGGCTACGGAATAAAGGATGACAAGGATAAAAAATCAGGTGGCAAGGCATCTGACAGTGATGAAAATGCCGAATCAAAAAAGCTTATTATACGCCTTGTTACGTCATTTGTGCTTTCAGCTTTTCTTATGTATATAGCAATGGGGCATATGCTTTCATTACCGAAGATTGCATTTTTTGAGGAAAATCATATTGCAAATGCCATAGCACAGATGATTGTTGCTTTCACTGTTATGGTGATAAACAGAAGGTTTTTTATAAACGGCTTCAAGGGTGTGCTCAACAAGGCTCCTAATATGGATACCCTTGTCGCTCTCGGCTCAGGTGCTTCATTTTTATGGAGTATTGCTGTGCTTGTTATGATGATAAGGGCGCAGAGCGTCGGTGATGCACAGGCAGTTATGCATTACCGTCACAACCTTTATTTTGAGTCGGCGGCAATGATACTTGCGCTCATAACCCTCGGCAAGCTGCTTGAAAGCAAAAGCAAGGGCAGAACAACAACGGCACTTAAGGCGCTTATGAGCCTTAAGCCGCGCACGGCAAGGCTTATCAAGGACAGTGCCGAGGTAACGGTAAATGCGGCAGAGGTAAAAAAAGGCGACATTTTTGTGCTCAAGCCCGGTGACAGTGTGCCTGTTGACGGTGTGGTGCTTGAGGGCGAAAGTGCAATAAACGAAAGCAGTCTTACAGGTGAGAGTATCCCTGTAGATAAAACGGCAGGGGATAAGGTAAGTGCGGCTACAATAAATCAGTCCGGTTTTTTAAAGTGTGAGGCTACGGCAGTAGGCGAGGATACGACAATCTCACAGATTATAAAAATGGTAAGTGATGCGGCCGCCTCAAAGGCGCCTATTGCAAAGGCGGCAGATAAGGTTGCAGGAGTATTTGTACCTGCAGTTATGCTTATTGCGATAATTACGTGCGTTGTATGGCTTTTTTGCGGAAAGGAGCTCGGCTTTGCGCTTGCAAGGGGAATTTCAGTGCTTGTGATAAGCTGTCCCTGTGCCCTCGGTCTTGCCACTCCTGTTGCTATAATGGTAGGTAACGGAGTGGGTGCAAAAAGGGGAGTACTGTTTAAAACTGCCGAAGCAATTGAAAAGGCGGGCAGAATAAAAACAGTTGCCCTTGATAAAACAGGCACTGTTACAAAGGGTGAGCCCGAGGTAACGGAAATCGTACCTGCAGACGGCGTGGATAAGGAAGCACTTATAAGGCTTTCATATAATATAGAAAAGCAGAGTGAGCATCCTCTTGCACGTGCCGTTGTTGCTTACGGTGAAATGAAAAATGCCGTGGAAATGACGGTAACTGATTTTGAGGCACTTACAGGTAAGGGGCTTCGTGCAAGGCTTGACGGACAGAATATATACGGCGGCAGCTATGCTTACATCAGCACCCTTTGTGATATTCCCGAGAATATGGCAGACAAAGCGAAGAAGCTTTCGGTAAAAGGCAATACTGTGCTTTACTTTGCCTTTGAAAATGAATTTGCAGGTATGATAGCCGTTGCTGATACTATCAAGGAAAGCAGTCGCAGAGCTATTGATGGTCTTCATAAAATGGGCATAAAAACAATTATGCTCACAGGTGACAACGAGGATACTGCAAGGGAAATTGCAAGACAGGCAGGAATTGACGAGGTTATTGCCGGCGTGCTTCCTGACGGCAAGGAAAGGGTAATCCGTGAGCTTAAAGAAAAAAGCAGCGTTGCAATGGTCGGTGACGGAATAAATGACGCTCCTGCGCTGACAAGTGCTGACCTTGGTGTTGCAATAGGTGCAGGTACCGACATAGCCGTTGACGCGGCAGACGTAGTGCTTGTAAAAAGCGACCTTGAAAGCGTATGTGATATGATACACATTGGCAGAAAGACTCTGAAGAACATTCACGAAAATCTCTTCTGGGCCTTTATCTATAATATAATAGGTATACCTCTTGCAGCAGGTGTGTGGATTCCTCTTTTCGGCTGGGAGCTTAATCCTATGTTCGGTGCAGCAGCTATGAGCCTTTCAAGCTTCTGTGTTGTTATGAATGCACTGAGGCTGAATCTTATAAAGTTCAGACGGTAGTGTGAGGGCTGAGGGTCAAGGACCAATGGCCGAGGAGCACCCTTCGGGTGCAGTAGAAAGTAGAAAGTAGTAAGTAGTAAGTAGTAATAAAACCGCCCGATTGGGCGGTTTTATTTATCTGTTTCTTCGGCTGTAATGATTCTTATTACGATGTTGTTTTTTGTGCAATAATCTATAACGCTCTTTGTGCCTTTGGATTTTTCATCCCAAAAGGCTAGTACCTCATCGGCGTAGTCGGCAATGCTTTTATTCCGTATTATCGGAGCGGCTTTGCCGTACCGTTTGTAATCGGGTGAAAATTCGGTGTATTTGATTTTGTTTGCTATTGCAAAATCACGGGCACAGGAGTCAATGCCTTTTGCACCACCTGAAATGATTTCTGTTGTACCCTCCGGAATGTATGCTTGCAGGTTGTTTGTTTCAAGTGAACGTGATCCTATTATTGCTAGCTTCATATTTGTTTACCCCACACAGTGTTATTTTAGATGCATAATGCATCTATTTTGGTAATTGTAACACATAATACATCTAAAATAAATACGAATTGAATTTATTTTGAGGTGATTTTATGGCTATAAAAAGCATTTCTTTCAGATTGGATGAAAACTTATTGAAAAAGCTGCATTATATTGCCGATTATGAGGGCAGAAGTGCAAACAGTCAGGTTATGGTGTTAATAAGAGATGCAGTTAACAGATTTGAGGAAAAACACGGAAAGATAGAAGTAGAGGAAAAAAATAACAAGTAAGACAGAGTAAGCACTCTGTCTTACTTGTTATTCTGCGACGTAGCCGCTTACTACTCACTACTTGCTACTTACTACTGCGAAGCTCTGCTTCGCCCTGACTACCGGCTACTGACTACTGACTACTATCAACTTGCATAATTAATACAATTGACGAATGTACACAATGCCGAAAATGCTTTTCTCCATTGCTTTTTCTACGGAAAAGCACTATAATTGGAATACTATATAATAAGAAAGGAGTTTTGACATGGCAGAACAGAAAAAACAAAAGCTCAATGTCAAAAAAACCATACTTACAGGCTTCGGCTTTCTTGCTACTTCAATAGCATGGGCGATTTACGACCCCTATATCACAAAGATTCTTAATAAGATTCTTTCCGAAAGTGCAGCTGTTACAAACCTCAGCGCAGCTCTTGCAAAGGCAATTCCCTGGATCGGTGAATTTGCAGAAGCACAGGGTCAGAGCACAATTTCAGCTACAGGCGGCTTCTCACTGGTACCTCTTTTCATCGGTATCATCATGACCTTCGATAACATCTTCGGCGTTATCTTCCAGCCCGCCTTCGGTAAGCTTTCCGATAACTGCCATTCAAAGCTCGGTAAGCGCCGTCCCTTCATTGTAAGCTGTGCTCCCATTTCAGCACTTCTGTTTGCGCTTATTCCTATTGTTGCACTCAACACAAGCGGCGCATTACAGCTTCCCCTTACAATGCTTACAATTATTCTTTTCGTTTTCTCAATGTCTCTTTGGAGAGCACCTGTTGTTGCTCTTATGCCCGACCTTACTCCTCCCGAGCTTCGTTCAGAGGGTAATGCTATCATCAACCTTATGGGTGGTATCGGTTCGGCAGTAGGTATGGTTGCAGGTACAATCGGTATTGCGCTTTGTACTCTTTTCGCAGGCTACAGCAAGGCTGAAATCAAGGCAGACGAAACTGTTTCCTTCCCCTATGTATTCATCGTAGGCTCACTCGTTATGATTATCGGTATGCTCGTGCTTCTCTTCTTCGTTAAGGAAGAGGATACAAGCATCGTGCTTAAGGGTGACGCTAATCAGTATGCAGACCAGAAGGCTCTCAAGAAGGCACAGAAGGAAGCTGCAAAGCAGAAGAAGGCAGAGCTTAAGGCTATGAAGCTCACAAAGGGTGAAAGAAAGAGCCTTGTATTTATGCTCGGTACACTCTTCTTCCTTTTCTGCGCATCAAACGCAATTACAACCTTCTTCTCACTGTTTGCTCAGGAAATCCTTCACATGATTACCTCCGAGGCAACCTTCATCATGCTTATCTTTGCTGTGGTTGCAGGTGTTGCTGCTATCCCTGCAGGTAAGTTCGGTTCAAAGTTCGGCAGAAAGAAGACAATCATTGCAGGTCTTGCAGTATTCCTCGTTGCATTCGTAGTATTCTTCGGTGTATTCGTAGGTATGCTCGGCGGCAAGAATCTTACAATCAGCAACTACGTTACCGTTAACAACGCTTACATCGCTGTCGACGAAAGCATCAACGCTTATAACGGTGAAATCAGCGACAAGGCACAGGCAGAGGGCAGAACTCTTGCAGAGGATGAGGTTCTCAGCATTGAGGGCTATGTTGATTACAAGAGCGGTGCAGAACAGACAGATGCAGTCAAGGGCTACTATAAGGCTTATGACGCTTACCTTGTTTCAACTCTCGGCGAAGGCATCTTTGATGATATTATCAACGTTGCAAACAACGTGCTCGGCACACAGGCGGCCACAGCAGATGCTGCACTTGCTGCTATTGTAGAAACCGTTGACAGCGTTACCGCTATTCTCCGTGTTCTTATTTACCCCGTTCTTATTCTCGGCGGTGCAGCAAATATGTTCATCACTGTTAACACTCTTCCTCTTGTTCTTGAAATCGGCGGTATTGAAAAGGTTGGTACCTTCACAGGTTATTATTACACAGCAACCTTCTCTGCACAGATTGCATCACCCATCGTTTACGGCTTTATCAGAATGTTCGCAGGCACTTACATGTCGCTGTTCTACTACAGCCCGATAATGTTCGGTCTTGCAATTATCCTCATCCTGTTCGTTAAGCACGGTGAGGCAGTTCCTCAGGACATCATCGACAAGATTGAAGAAGAAAACGCTGATTGATAGTAGTCAGTAGTTAGTAGTCAGTAGTTAGGAAAACGCACCGATTTTTCGGTGCGTTTTTTAGTTAAAGTAAACGGCGCAAAACAATAAAAGCTTGCAGGGGTGAGGGGGCAGAGCCCCCTCATTCTTATTTACGCTAAAACACCTACATCCTCCGGAGATTTATAAGGATGTAGGTGTTTATTTATTTATTTATTTATTTATCGTTGCTTTCACCTGTTGGTAAAATTATTATGTGTAGTGGCTTGTTACTTTTTTTACAATAATCAATTACGTTTTTTGTGCCTCGTGATTTACCGTCCCAAAAGGCAAGAATTGCATCGGAGTAATTGACAATTTCTTTGTTCCGTATAACAGGTGCAGCTTTTCCGTGCTTTTTATAATCGGGTAAAAATTCTTTGAATGCAATTCCTTTTGAAAGTGCAAATTCAGCGGCACAGCTGTCAATGCCTTTTGCTCCGCCTGAAACGATTTCAGTTACGGCATCGGTTATATATTGTTCAATATTGTTTATCTGTAAATTGCGAGAGCCTATTATAGCAAGCTTCATGAAAAAATCCCTCCTTAGAATAAGTATACTTAAAACAAGTATACTTACAACATTATATCACAAAATAATCTTAAAATAAACTTAAAGTAAGATTTTTTGAGGTTGTTTTATGAGAAATAAAAATAATAAACATTTAGGACTTGAAATAGACCCTGAGCTTCATTATAAGCTGAAATATATTGCAAAATATGAAGGCAGAAGCGGAAACGCACAGGTTCTTTACCTTATCAGAAGATGTGTAAAGGAATTTGAGGAAACGGTTGAAGAAATTAAAATACCTGAAGAAGCATAAATAACAGCTATGATATAACCAGCCTTTATTCTGAGGTTGGTTTTTCTATGTGTAAAACGGCTTAATTCTATACTATTATATATAATATAAGAGAGTCAGTCTGCTTTATATTGTATTCAGGGCATTTTATAACCTATATTTAGTATACTTTTGGCTCTTAAATCACAAGAAATAGTGCATAAAAACATATTGAAAAATTCTTGCAATTTTCACAAACTTTTTGGCTCAAAACTATTGACAAACACCCGGGGGTATGGTATTATATTCGAGCGTGTGAAGCGGGTTTGGGTATAACTATGTCTATCACACAACTTAAACGATATGCGATGATGCGGGAGGTGGCTGTCCTCTGAGGCAGGAAATTTCCGCGGAGTATGTCCGATTTAAAACCGGGCGATCTATATTTCATCTTTAACGCTGTTATCTTGCGTTAAGGTCGGGTGCGGTTCCTTAGGGGAATTCTGCGCTTCGGACTTAAACAGCGTAACGGGTGAACTGTGCTTATTCGAAGCGAACGACCGGAAATATCAATTTCCGGTTTTTAAATAACCGGGATGCAAACACCCGGGCGAGAGTGAGAAAAGCACCGCCCTACTAATTCTTAATTAGGAGGCAAACAAAATGGCAGTAAAGGAAAAGATCCGTATCAGACTCAAGGGTTACGATCACAACCTTGTTGACAAGGCAGCAGAAATGATCGTTGAGGCTGCAAAGCGTACAAACGCTACAGTTTCTGGTCCCATTCCTCTTCCTACAGAAAAGGAAGTCGTAACAATCCTTCGCGCTGTTCATAAGTATAAGGACAGCCGTGAACAGTTTGAACAGAGAACTCACAAGAGACTCATCGACATCATCAGACCTACACCTAAGACCGTAGAAGCTCTGACAAGTCTTGAGATTCCTGCAAGTGTTGAAATCGAAATCAAGAGATAACAAAAACTGATTTCTATACCCGATTAACACAAAACAGGAAATAAGGTCACGTTGCTTAAGATAGCAACCAATAACCAAAGGAGGATTACAAACATGAAAAAAGGTCTTATCGGCAGAAAGATCGGCATGACTCAGATTTTCGACGAAAAGGGTAACGTTGTTCCCGTAACAGTAGTTGAGCTCGGTCCCTGCACAGTAGTTCAGAAGAAGACAGTTGAAAACGACGGCTATAACGCTGTTCAGCTTGGCTTCGAGGACAAGAAAGTAACAAGAACAAACAAGCCTGAGAAGGGTCACTTCGACAAGGCAAACGTTGGTCCCAAGAAGATTCTTAAGGAATTCAGACTTGAAGACGACAGCGCTCTCAACGTAGGCGACGTAATCAAGGCTGACATCTTTGCAGCCGGTGAAAAGGTTGATGTAGTCGGCACAAGCAAGGGTAAGGGAACAGCAGGCGTAATCAAGAGATGGAACTTCGGCAGACTTAAGGAAACACACGGTACCGGCCCCGTTGCAAGACACGCCGGTTCACTCGGTGTTATCGACCCCGCCCGTATCTTCAAAGGTAAGAAGATGGCAGGTCACCTCGGCTGCGAAAGAGTTACAATCCAGAATCTCGACGTTGTTAAGGTTGATGCAGAAAACAACCTCATCGCTATCAAGGGCGCAATCCCCGGTCCCAAGAAGGGCATCGTAGTGGTAGCTAACAGCGTAAAAAAATCATAAGAAAGGAGCTCTAAGAAATGCCTAACGTATCAGTATTTGACGTAAACGGAAAGAAGGTTTCAGATATTGACCTTGCTGACGGTATCTTCGGTATCGAACCCAACACTTCAGCAATGCACCTTGTAGTTGTCAACTATCTTGCAAACCAGAGACAGGGTACACAGTCAACCCTCACTCGTTCAGAAGTAAGCGGCGGCGGCAAGAAGCCCTGGAGACAGAAGGGTACAGGCCGTGCAAGACAGGGCTCAACAAGAGCTCCCCAGTGGTATCACGGCGGTATCGCACACGGTCCCAAGCCTCGTGACTACGGCTTCAGCATCAACAAGAAGGTTAGAAGACTCGCTATGAAGTCAGCTCTCTCTTCAAAGGTTGCTGCTAACGAGCTTATCGTTCTTGATGACCTTAAGCTTGACGCTATCAAGACAAAGGAAGTTGTTAAGGTTCTTTCAGCTCTCGAAACTGGCAAGAAGACACTTATCGTTCTTCCCGAAAAGAATGACATCATCTACAGAAGTGCAAGAAACATTGCAGGCTGCAAGACAACTCTTGTAAACACACTTAATGTATATGATATTCTTAACTGCAACAGCATCGTTGTTCTCAAGGACGCAGTTGCTAAGATTGAGGAGGTTTATGCATAATGAAAAGAACAGCACATGATATCATCCTCAAGCCCGTTATCACTGAAGAGTCAATGATGGGCACAGCATTCAAAAAGTACACCTTCAAGGTTGCTAAGGATGCTAACAAAGCTGAGATCAAAGCAGCAGTAGAAGAGGTTTTCGGCGTTAAGGTTTCAAAGGTAAACACACTTAACTGCAAGGGTCACCTCAGACGCTACGGCCGTTACGAAGGCTACACTTCAGCATGGAAGAAGGCTATCGTAACTCTCACAGAAGATTCCGATACAATCGATTTCTTCGACGGTCTCCTTTAATAGGTAACCGATTCAAAAGATAAAATTCAAATCCGTATGGCAATGTATGTAGGTTAGACAATCCTACGCTAAACCAGATTAGGAGTGTGAACAAAATGTCAATTCGTGTTTTAAAGCCTGTAACAAACGGCACACGTAATATGTCAGTTACAGACTACTCCGCACTTTCAAAGTGCGGCCCCGAGAAGAGCCTCCTTGCTCCTCTCAACAAGAAGAGTGGCCGTAACAGCTACGGTCGCATCACCGTTCGTCACAGAGGCGGCGGAAACAGAAGAAAGTACCGTATCATCGATTTCAAGAGAGATAAGTTCGATGTAAAGGCAACAGTTGCTACTATCGAATACGATCCCAACAGATCAGCTCACATTGCTCTTCTTCAGTATGAAGACGGCGAGAAGAGATACATCCTCGCTCCTTCAGGTCTGAAGGTTGGTGATGTTGTTGAAGCAGGCGCAGGCGCTGACATCAAGTCAGGTAACGCTCTTCCTCTTACAAACATCCCCACAGGTACATTTATCCACAACGTTGAGCTTTATCCCGGTAGAGGCGGTCAGCTTGCAAGAGCAGCAGGTAACTCTGCACAGCTTATGGCTAAGGAAGGCGGCTACGCTCTCCTCAGACTTCCCTCAGGCGAACTTCGTAAGGTTTCAGAGCTTTGCATGGCAACAGTTGGTGTTGTTGGCAACGAAGACCACGAAAACGTTAAGATCGGTAAGGCAGGTCGTACACGCCACATGGGTATCAGACCTACAGTCCGCGGTTCAGTAATGAACCCCTGCGATCACCCCCACGGTGGTGGTGAAGGTAAGTCACCCATCGGTCGTCCCGGTCCTGTTACACCTTGGGGCAAGCCTGCTCTTGGCTACAAGACTCGCGCTAAGAAGAATCGTTCAGACAAGCTTATTGTTAAGCGTCGTAACGACAAATAAGGTCGATGAAAGGAGCTAAAAATAATGAGCAGAAGCACTAAAAAAGGCTTTTACGTACAGGAAAAACTTTACGATAGAGTCATTAAGATGAATGAAAAGGGCGAGAAAATCGTTCTTAAAACATGGAGCCGCAGCAGCACAATTTTCCCTGACTTTGTTGGCCACACCTTCGCAGTACACGACGGACGTAAGCACGTTCCCGTATACGTAACAGAAGATATGATCGGTCACAAGCTCGGTGAGTTTGCTCCCACAAGAACCTTCAAGGGTCACGCAGGTTCCAAGACCTCAAACAACGGTAAATAAGTCGAAAGGAGTGTATTAAAATGGAAGCAACAGCAAAAGTTACTTTCGTGCGTATCGCACCTCGTAAGGTAAAGATCGTTCTTGACCTTATCAGAAATCAGCCTGCTGAAAAGGCAATGGCAATTCTCAAATACACGCCTAAGGCTGCGTGTGAGGTTGTTGCAAAGCTTTTAAAGTCAGCAATGGCTAATGCAGAAAACAAGGATATGGATATGTCAAAGCTCTACGTTGCAGAATGCTACGTTGGTCAGGGTCCCACTCTTAAGAGAATCAGACCCAGAGCTCAGGGCAGAGCTTTCCGTATCAACAAGAAAACATCTCATATCACCCTTGTACTCAAGGAAGCAGAATAAGTTAGGAGGAGGTAAAACATGGGCCAGAAAATTAATCCCACCGGTCTTCGTATCGGTGTAATCAAAGACTGGGAATCACGTTGGTATGCTAAGAAGAGCGACTTCGGTGCAAACCTCGTAGAGGACTATGAACTTCGTGAATATCTCCTTGAAACCCTCGCTCCCGCAGGTGTACCCAAGGTTGAGATTGAAAGAACAGCTAAGCGTGTTCGTATCAACATTCACGTTGCAAAGCCCGGTATGGTAATCGGCCGCGGCGGCGCAGAAATCGAGAAGCTTAAGGCTACTCTTGAGAAGAAGCTCGGCAAAGAGGTTTCTCTCAACATCATTGAAATCAAGAACCCCGACGTTAATGCTCAGCTTGTAGCTGAAAGCATTGCTTCACAGCTCGAAAGAAGAATTTCCTTCCGTCGTGCTCTCAAGCAGGCAATCGGCAGAGCTATGAAGCTTGGCGCAAAGGGTATCAAGTGCCAGGTATCAGGCCGTGTAGGCGGTGCTGAAATCGCAAGAAGCGAAACTTACAAAGAGGGTACAATTCCTCTTCAGACAATCCGTGCTGATATTGACTACGGTTTCGCAGAGGCAAAGACAACTTACGGCCGTATCGGCGTAAAAGTATGGATCTACACAGGCGAAGTTCTTCAGGTTTCCAACAACGAGAAGCGTGAAAGACCCGCTCGTCGCAGACCCCGCAAGGACAACAGAGAAGGAGGAGCTAAATAATGTTATTACCTAAGCGTGTAAAACGTCGTAAGGTTCAGCGTGGCCGTCTTAAGGGCACTGCTCATAAGGGTAACAAGGTAACCTACGGTGATTTCGGTCTTGTAGCTCTTGAACCTTCATGGATCACTTCAAGACAGATTGAAGCAGCCCGTATCGCTATGACTCGTTACATCAAGCGTGGCGGTCAGGTTTGGATCAAGATTTTCCCTGATAAGCCCATCACTCAGAAGCCTGCAGAAACCCGAATGGGTTCCGGTAAGGGTTCACCCGAATATTGGGTAGCCGTTGTTAAGCCCGGCAGAGTAATGTTCGAAATCAAGGGCGTTGACGAGGAAGTTGCTCGTGAGGCTATGCGTCTTGCAGCTAACAAGCTTCCCGTTAAGTGTAAATTTGTAACAAAAGCAGAACAGGAAAAGGATGGTGTACAGTAATGAAAGCTAATGAAATCAGAAAACTGTCCGCCGCTGAGATGGATGCAAAGCTCGCAGAGCTTAAGAAGGAACTTTTTAACCTCCGCTTCCAGCAGGCTGTTAACAAGCTTAGCAACCCCATGAGAATCAGTGCTGTTAAGAAGGATATCGCAAGAATCAAGACTGTTCAGCGTGACATCGAGCTTCACGGCGCAAATTCTTAAGAAAGGGAGGACTGAATTATGGAAAGAAACCTCAGAAAGACACAGGTCGGCATCGTATCCAGCGATAAGATGGACAAGACCGTTGTTGTTACAATCAAGGATAAGGTCAGACACCCTCTTTACAAGAAGATCGTTAACCGTACCATCAAGGTAAAGGCACATGACGAAAAGAACGAGTGTGGCATCGGTGACCGCGTTCTCATTATGGAAACTCGCCCTCTTTCAAAAGACAAGAGATGGCGCGTTGTAGAAATTATCGAAAAAGCCAAATAATTGGTGCAGCTAAAGGAGGCCAAACACAATGATCCAGCAGCAGACTTATCTTAAAGTTGCTGACAACACAGGTGCAAAGGAAATCATGTGCATTCGTGTTCTCGGCGGCACAGGTAGAAGATATGCTAATATCGGTGACGTCATTGTTGCTTCTGTTAAGAAGGCAGCACCCGGCGGAATCGTAAAGAAGGGCGACGTTGTTAAGGCAGTAGTTGTACGTACTGCAACAGGCGTTCGCCGTGAGGACGGCACATATATTCGTTTCGACGAAAATGCAGCCGTAATCATTAAAGAAGATAAAAACCCCAAGGGTACCCGTATCTTTGGACCGGTAGCAAGAGAGCTTCGTGAAAAGGAATTCCTTAAGATTCTCTCACTCGCTCCCGAAGTACTTTAAGGAGGTGTCACGATGAATAATAAGGTTCATGTTAAAACTGGCGACACAGTCGTTGTTATCAACGGTAAAGATCGTGGCGCTAAGGGTAAGGTTATGCAGGTTAGCCCCTCAGAAGGTAAGGTTATCGTTCAGGGCGTTAACATTGTATCAAAGCACGTAAAGCCCCGTAAGATGGGCGAAGCAGGCGGCATCATCAAGGCAGAAGCAGCTCTTTACGCAAGTAAGGTTCAGCTTGTTTGCCCCAAGTGCGGCAGACCCACAAGAGTCGGTCACGTTATCGATGAAAAGGGTAAGAAAATGCGCGTATGCAAAAAAGACGGCTGCGGCGCACACTTTGAATAATTAAGGGAGGAACATGACAATGGCAAGATTAAAAGAAGTCTACGTCAATGAGGTTGCACCTCAGATGATGAAGAAGTTCGGTTACAAAAGCGTTATGCAAATCCCTAAGCTTGATAAGGTAGTTATCAACGTAGCTTGTGGCGAAGCAATCCAGAACTCAAAGGTTCTTGACGCTATCGTTACAGATATCAGAACAATCACAGGTCAGCAGCCTGTACTCTGTAAGGCTAAAAAGTCAGTTGCTAACTTCAAGCTTCGTGAGGGCATGGTAATCGGCGTTAAGGTTACTCTCCGTGGCGAAAAGATGTACGAGTTCATCGACAGATTCTTCAACCTCGCACTCCCCAGAGTTCGTGACTTCAGAGGAATCAACCCCAACGCTTTCGACGGCAGAGGTAACTACTCAATCGGTATCAAGGAACAGCTTATTTTCCCTGAAATCGAATACGACAAGATCGACAAGGTTCGTGGTATGGATATCTGCTTCGTTACCACATCAAACACCGACGAAGAAGCAAGAGAGCTCCTTTCACTTATGGGCGCTCCCTTTGAGAAATAATTAAGGAGGTAAGTTGAAATGGCAAAGACTTCAATGAAAGTTAAACAGCAGAGAACTGCAAAGTACTCAACAAGAGCATACAACAGATGCAAAATCTGCGGCAGACCTCACGCTTATCTCCGTAAGTACGGAGTATGCCGTATCTGCTTCAGAGAACTTGCTCACGCAGGCCAGATCCCCGGCGTGAAGAAGGCAAGCTGGTAAGCAATTGCAAATTATTAAGGAGGTAAAGGAATAATGCAAGTAACAGACGCAATCGCTGATATGCTTACAAGAATTCGTAACGCTAACTCAGCAAAACACGACTCAGTGAAAATTCCTGCATCCAACATGAAGAAGGCAATTGCTCAGATTCTTGTTGATGAAGGTTATATCAAGGGCTTCACCGTTGAAGACGACGGTAAGCAGGGAATTATGGAAGTACAGCTTAAGTACGGTCCCAACAAGAGCCAGGTTATCACAGGACTCAGAAGAGTTTCAAAGCCCGGTCTCAGAATTTACACAAATGTTGAAGATATGCCCAAGGTAATGAAGGGTCTCGGTATCGCTATCCTTTCAACACCCAAGGGTATTATGACTGACAAGGACGCTCGCAAGGCTAACGTAGGCGGCGAAGTTCTTGCATTCGTATGGTAAGGAGGTACTGATATGTCAAGAATTGGTAGAGCTCCCATTGCGATCCCCGCAGGAGTAGACGTTGTTGTTGACGGCAGTACTGTAACAGTTAAGGGTGCTAAGGGTACTCTTACAAGAACCTTCCACAGCAACATGAAAATCGAAAAGAACGATGCAACTATTATTGTTACTCGTCCTGACGATCAGAAAGAAAACAGATCACTTCACGGTCTTACCCGTACCCTTATCGCTAATATGATCGAGGGTGTAGCTAACGGCTACAAGAAGGAACTTGAAATCAACGGTATCGGTTACCGTGCTGAAAAGAAGGGCAACGCTCTTTCAATGAAGATTGGTTTCTCACACGATGTTGTAATGCCCGAAATCGACGGCATCACAATCGAAGTTCCCTCACCCAACAAGATTATCATCAGCGGTCCCGACAAGCAGAAGGTTGGCCAGTTTGCAGCTGAAGTTCGTGAACACAGACCTCCCGAACCCTACAAGGGCAAAGGTATCAGATATGTTGACGAATACGTTCGCCGCAAAGAAGGTAAAGCCGGTAAGGGCAAATAAGATTGGTAAAGGAGTGATAATACAATGGTTAGCAGACAAGATAGCAATAAAGCAAGAAAAAAGAGACAGAAGCGTGTACGCGCTAAGATCAGCGGTACTGCAGCATGTCCCCGTCTTAATGTTTACCGTTCCAACAGCCACATCTATGCTCAGTTGATTGATGACGTTGCAGGCGTAACCCTCGCAGCAGCTTCAACAACAGAAAAGGATTTCACTGAATACGGCGGAAACAAAGAGGCAGCTCACAAGGTGGGCGAAACACTCGCAAAGCGCGCAATCGAAAAGGGCATCGAAGAATGCGTTTTCGACAGAAGCGGTTACATCTATCACGGTCGTGTGGCTGAGCTCGCAGATGGTGCTCGTGCCGGCGGACTTAAGTTCTAAGCAAGGAGGATATTGAAAATGACTAAAATTGACGCATCAGCTTATGAACTTACAGAGCGTGTTGTTGCCATCAACCGTGTTTCAAAGACAGTTAAGGGTGGTAGAATCTTTAAGTTCGCTGCTCTCGTAGTTGTCGGTGACGGCAATGGCATCATCGGTTTCGGTCTCGGTAAGTCAGGTGAAGTTCCTGACGCAATCCGTAAGGGTATCGAGGATGCAAAGAAGAACCTTATGAAGGTTGCTCTCAAGGGCACAACAATCCCCCACGAAATTATCGGTAAATTCGGCGCAGGCGTAGTTCTTCTCAAGCCCGCTGCTCCCGGTACCGGTGTTATCGCTGGTGGTCCCGTACGTGCTGTTGTTGAAACAGTAGGTATTAAGGATATCCGTACAAAGGCTCTTCGTTCAAACAACCCCTGTAATGTTGTAAGAGCAACAATCGACGGTCTTTCAAAGCTTCTCAACGTAGAAGAAGTTGCTGAAATCCGTGGCAAGACCGCAAAAGAAATCTTAGGTTAAGGAGGGCGTTCAAGATGACACAGGTTAAAATTAAGCTTGTAAAGAGCCTTATCGGCTCAAAGAAGGATCAGATTGCTACCGCCCAGGCACTTGGTCTTAAGAAAATCGGGGATGTGACTGTACAGCCCAACAATCCCCAGACTCAGGGTAAGGTGAAGAAGATTTCTCACCTTCTCGAAGTTACCGAAGCTTAAATTGAGGAGGTGCGAAATATGAAATTGCACGAACTTTCACCTGCAGCAGGTTCTTCAAAGACACGTAAGCGTATCGGCCGTGGTCCTGCATCAGGTCAGGGTAAGACAGCCGGTAAAGGTCACAAGGGCCAGAAGGCACGTGCCGGCAGAGGCATGCGTCCCGGTTTTGAAGGTGGCCAGATGCCTCTTCAGAGAAGAATTCCTAAGAGAGGCTTTGTAAACATCTTCGGTACAGAAATGGCTATCGTAAATGTTGCAGCTCTCGAAAAGGCTTACGCAGCCGGCGAAACAGTAACAATCGATTCACTCATCGAAAAGGGT
Organism: Acutalibacteraceae bacterium; assembly: GCA_045121735.1. Lineage (GTDB taxonomy): Bacteria > Bacillota > Clostridia > Oscillospirales > Acutalibacteraceae > UBA6857. Next base: position 5,218 of record JBGVGP010000133.1, on the reverse strand, counting down.
CTCGTTAAGAAGGCTCTCGACGGTGTTAAGGTTCTCGGTCACGGCGAAATTTCCAAGGCTCTCACAGTTCAGGCTAACGCTTTCAGCGAATCTGCAAAGCAGAAGATTGAGGCAGCTGGCGGAAAGACCGAGGTGATCTGACATGATTAGTACTTTTATAAATGCATGGAAGATTGCAGATCTTCGTAAGAAGCTCCTTTTCACTGCACTTATAGTAGTAATTTTCAGAATCGGTGCCGCTATTCCGGTACCCTTCACTAACATCCTCTCCGAAAACGGTATCATCGATCCTAACGGAGAAACATTCATGAACTATCTTGCTATGATGACCGGTGATGCATTTGCTTACGGTACAATTTTTGCACTGTCAATCACACCCTACATCAACAGCTCGATTATTATTCAGCTTCTCTCTGTTGCTATTCCCTACCTTGAAAAGCTTTCAAAGGAAGGCGAAGAGGGCAGAAAGAAGATTGCTACAATCACAAGATACACCACAGTTGCTCTTGCTCTTTTACAGAGTACAGCATACTTCATTTACCTCAGAAGCCAGGGTTATATCGTAGGTGAATTCACAGGCTTTGCACTCGTTGTTGAAGCTCTTGCAATTATCCTCTGTCTTACAGCAGGTTCAACCTTCGTTATGTGGCTCGGTGAGCAGGTAAACGAAAAGGGTATCGGTAACGGTATCTCCATCATCCTTTTTGCAGGTATCGTTTCAAGAATCCCCACAATCATTTCTTCACTGTGGTACTACATTCAGCTTGACAACACTGCATACTATGCACTTGTTCCCACTGTTGTAGTTTGTCTTCTTGCTATGATTGCTTTCATCGTGTGGATGGACAACGCTGAAAGAAGAATTCCCGTACAGTACGCAAAGCGTGTTGTAGGCCGTAAGATGTACGGCGGTCAGAGCACTCATATCCCCATCAAGGTTAATATGTCAGGTGTTCTTCCCGTTATCTTCGCTTCTTCAATTCTTTCACTTCCTCCCACAGTTGAAATGTTCCTCAAGGAGGAAACAGCTGAAAAGTTTGCAGGCTTCTTCAAGCTCTTCAGCACAAGCCACTGGTTCTATTCAATTATCTATTTCGTGCTTATCCTGTTCTTTGCTTACTTCTATGCAAGCATCCAGTATAATCCCACTGAAATGGCAAATAACATCAGAAAGAACAGCGGTATGATTCCCGGTCTTCGTCCCGGTAAACCCACTGCCGACTACATCAAGAAGATTCTTGGCAGAATTACACTTCTCGGCGCATTGCTTCTCTCAGTAGTTGCACTGTTCCCCAATGTAATTACTCTGTTCACCAACCTTATTGGTGCTCCCATGACTCTTTCACTCGGCGGTACATCACTTATCATCGTTGTTGGTGTTGCTCTTGAAACAGTTAAGCAGCTCGAAAGCCAGATGATGATGAGACACTACAAGGGCTTCCTTGACTAATTTAAAAGGAGACGTAACCATGAAGTTAATTCTTTTAGGTGCACCCGGTGCAGGTAAAGGCACACAGGCAGAATTCATCTGCGAAAAGCTTTCAATACCCACCATCTCAACAGGTAACATTATCCGTGCAGCTCTCAAGAACGGCACTGAAATGGGACTCAAAGCCAAGGAATTCATTGACGCAGGTCAGCTCGTACCCGATGACGTTGTTATCGGTATCATAAAGGAACGCCTCGCAGAGGATGATTGCAATAACGGCTTCATCCTTGACGGCTTCCCCAGAACAATCCCTCAGGCTGAGGCTCTTGACGAAATGGGCATCGAAATCGATAAGGTTATCGACATCGAGGTTCCCGATGAAAAAATCGTTATGAGAATGAGTGGCAGAAGAGTATGTCCCGCTTGCGGTAATTCATACCACCTTCTCTACAAGAAGCCTGAAAAGGACGGCATCTGCAACGCTTGCGGCGCAGAGCTCATCATCAGAGCTGACGACCATCCTGACACGGTTAAGGACAGACTTGATGTATATCACAGTCAGACTGAGCCGCTTAAGGATTTCTATGAAAAGAAGAATAAGCTTTTCATTGTTGAAGGACAGGAAGAGGTTGCTGATACATCAGCACTTGTCCTCAAAGCATTGGAGGAATAAGCATGATAGTGCTCAAAACATCCCGTGAGCTTGCCTTAATGAAGGAAGCCTGCAGGATATCGGCAGGAGCGCTTAAGGTGGCCGGCGAGGCTGTCAGACCCGGTGTTTCAACCTGGGAAATTGACAAAATAGCCTACGACTACATCAAAAGTCAGGGAGCTGAACCTAACTTCCTCGGCTTGTACGGTTTTCCGGCTACTGCATGCATTTCCATAAATGATGAGGTCATTCATGGAATACCTGACAAAAAACGCATACTCAAGGCAGGGGACATCGTTTCCATTGACCTTGGTGCAAAAATAGCCGGTTATAACGGCGATAATGCCGCCACTTTTGCCTGCGGAGAAATCTCCGAGGAGGCAAAGCGGCTGATGGACGTAACCCGAGAGAGCCTTTATAAGGCAATCGAGGCTGCAGTCCCCGGCGGCAAAATCGGCGATATAGCCCACGCTGTTCAAAGCTTCTGCGAGGAACAGGGCTACGGTGTTGTCCGTGAATACACGGGTCACGGCATCGGTAAGGCATTGCATGAAGATCCCAGTGTGCCGAATATAGGCACAGCCGGCCGAGGCGTACGCCTGTTACCGGGCATGACACTCGCTATTGAGCCGATGATCAATCAAGGTACTGCAAGGGTGAAGGTCCTCCCCGACGGATGGACAGTAAAGACCCTTGACGGAAAGCTTTCCGCACATTTCGAGCATACCGTGGCTATCACAAAGGACGGTCCGGTAATTCTCACTCAGCTTTAAGGTGAAGAGAATGGAATATGTGAAAGGACAGGTTCTGGTTTCCGTTGCAGGTCACGATAAAGGTGATTTGCTCACGGTTACGGACTTTGACGGAAAAAGAGTTTATCTGTGCAACGGCAAAAGCCACAGGATAGAAAAGCCTAAGGCAAAAAATCCGAAGCATCTTAAAGAAACTCAATTTGTTCTCGATGAACACTCAATGGCAACAAACCGAAGTATCAGAAAACAGCTTAACAAAATAGCGAACCCAGGGGGTTAAAGTTATGTCAAAACAGGATATGATCGAAATCGAAGGAACAGTTGTTGAGGCACTTCCCAATGCAACCTTCCAGGTCGAACTCGAAAACGGTCACAAAATTTTAGCGCATATATCGGGAAAGCTCAGAATGAATTACATTCGTATTCTTCCCGGTGATAAGGTCACAGTCGAAATGTCTCCATATGACCTGACCCGCGGACGCATTACATGGAGATCAAAATAAACCTGACAGTTTGAATTTAAAGGAGGCAATCCTATGAAAGTCAGACCTTCTGTAAAAAAGATATGTGAAAAATGCAAGGTAATCAAGCGTAAAGGCAAGATTATGGTTATCTGCGAAAATCCCAAACACAAGCAGCGTCAGGGCTAATCTGACGCCGGTAAATAAGGAGGCTTAAAAAATGGCTCGTATTTCAGGTGTTGACTTACCCAGAGATAAGAGAGTTGAAATTGCTCTTACTTACATCTTTGGTATTGGTCGTAAAACCGCTACAGATATCATTGCTGCAACAGGTATCAATCCCGACACAAGAGTTAAGGATCTTACCGAGGACGACGTTGCCAAGCTTCGTGAGTACATCGACCACAACGTAAAGGTTGAAGGTGACCTCAGAAGAGAAACAGCATTTGATATCAAGAGACTTATTGAAATTGGTTGCTACCGTGGTGTTCGCCACAGAAAGGGCCTTCCCGTAAGAGGTCAGCGTTCAAAGACTAACGCTCGTACTCGTAAGGGTCCCAAGAAGACAATCGCCAATAAGAAGAAATAATCTTTAAGGAGGATACCACTATGGCAAAGGTTGCTAAAAAAGCTACCACAATTCGTCGTCGCCGTGAGCGCAAGAACATTGACCGCGGTGCCGCCCATATCCAATCCACCTTCAACAACACAATCGTTACCATCACTGATATGCAGGGTAACGCAGTGTCATGGGCAAGTGCCGGTGAAATGGGCTTCAGAGGCTCAAGAAAATCCACCCCCTTTGCTGCTCAGACAGCTGCTGAAACAGCTGCAAAGGCTGCAATCGAACACGGCATGAAGACCGTTGAAGTATATGTTAAGGGACCCGGTGCAGGTCGTGAAGCTGCTATCAGAGCTTTACAGACTGCAGGTCTGGAAGTAACAATGATCAAAGACGTTACTCCCATTCCTCACAATGGCTGCCGTCCCCCGAAAAGAAGACGCGTATAACGGAGGTACAAACGTATGGCAAGATATACAGGTGCGGTATGTAAGATGTGCCGCCGCGAGGGTAAGAAGCTCTTTTTAAAGGGCGACAGATGCTACACAGGCAAATGTGCTTTTGAGCGTCGTTCTTACGCTCCCGGTCAGCATGGCCAGAGCCGCAAGAAGAATTCTGAATATGGCCTTCAGCTTCGTGCTAAGCAGCAGGCCAGACGTTACTACGGTGTACAGGAAGGTCAGTTCCATAAGTACTTCATTATGGCTGAAAAGAAGACCGGCGTTACCGGTGACAACCTTCTTCGTATCTGCGAAAGCCGTCTTGATAACGTAGTTTACACACTTGGCTGGGCTTCTTCAAGAGCTGAAGCAAGACAGCTTGTAACACATGCACACTTTACTGTTAACGGCAAGAAGGTTGATATTCCTTCATACCTTCTCAAGGCTGGTGACATCGTTTCAATCAAAGCAAAGAGCCGTGAGAGCGTAAAGATTAAGGCTGTTCTTGAAGCAAACGCATCAAGACCTGTTCCCGCTTGGCTCGACCTCAACCGTGAAAACCTCGAAGCTAAGGTTGTTGCTCTTCCCGACCGTGAGCAGATCAACGCTCCCGTTGAAGAACACCTTATCGTCGAATTCTATTCTAAGTAATAGTTTAATCACGGGATAACCCGTAAACACATCCACAATAGAATAAGGAGGGTTTTGCATGATAGGCATTGAAAAGCCCAGAATCGAAACTGCAGAATTAGCAGCTGACGGTACCTACGGTAAGATAATCGTTGAGCCGTTAGAGCGTGGCTATGGTGTGACACTCGGCAACAGCCTGAGAAGAATTCTTCTCTCATCACTTCCCGGCTACGCAATCACCAGTGTTAAGATTGACGGCGTTCTTCATGAGTTCTCCACCGTTCCCGGTGTG
>JBGVGP010000132.1:0-6791 GCA_045121735.1 Acutalibacteraceae bacterium | reverse complement strand
ATAATTGAAAGAATCTTAGAAACCATAAGCTCCATTCTTGCACTGCCTGAAAGACCTGTTGACTGAACAAACTCAACGAGTGTGGGCATAGGTCCTGTATGAGTTGACTCAAGAGCAGGAACAAGAGCATCATTGTATGATGAGGGAGCATTGAGCATTACATTAAGAAGGTTTTTACCGAAGGCTTCAGCACCTGCGCCGCAGGCCTTGATAAAGGCTTCCTTATCACCCTTTTCGATACCAAAGGGAATTGTGCCGAGATCTGCCCAGGTTTTACCTGCTTCCTTCTGTGCTGAAACAAAGGCATAAGCGTCGGGGAAGCTCTTTCTCATTGAGCTGAACTTTGTGCTTGCAAAATCCTTACCGATAAGCTCTGCTGTGTATCTTGTAATAAGAGTCGCAACCTCGTCAGTATAAAGAAGCTCGTCAACGTTGACCATAGCAATTATACTTACAAGCTCTGCATCAAGCTTATCAAGACGCTTTGTCATTTCATCCTCGGTCATGCTTGTAAAGTATGAACTGAAATCAGGCTTTGCTGCGTTGTAATCTGCAACAACCTGCTCGCAGTCAATCTTTTCACCGGCAATAACATTGATAGCAATGCCGAGACCGGAAGTAATCACAATTGCAACAGCAAGGATGATACTGATGCATTTGAGAAACTTATTGTTATTCATGAGATTTTTAATATAATCCATGATTCCACTCCTTTTATATGCATTATAATTCATTTTATAAAATACCTAGTATATTTATATCAAAAACCTTCATTAAAGTCAAGGAAAATATAAAAATAATGTTTTTATCTGTCTGTTTTTTTGAGTATTTATCGCATAAGAAAAAGGCGGCATAACCATTTGGTCATACCGCCGTATAATCAACCTGTAATTGTTGCAATGTTCTTCTCCAACAGTGAGAAAAACCTTTCAACTATCTTTTTATCCTCTTCGTTGCCTCTGACACACATTGAAAGGGTAATCACCTTTTTATATGTTGTTACGGTGAGAAGAACAAAGGGCTTATATTTTACTGCACCGGACATAAACGCATTCACGGGCTCCTTGCCGCAAAGTGCAAAATGCTTACCGTTGAGCACTCCTATGTTACTCATTGCCATAAGAGGATTTGAATAGCCTATTTTGATAATGCCCTCAGAAACGGCGTGAGGAAGGAAGTTATAACCGAAATTAAGCAACGGTAAGCCGTAAAGCCCCATAAACTTATCCTTCTTAAAGCGATTTGAGCTTTTTACAACATACTGTACTGTTTCGAAAATATCCTTACCTCTTTCAGGAATTGCACACTGCATCCAGGAGGTATGATTTGTGAAGCCCTTATCCTCAACGCTGTCCATATGACGGCGAAGGTCAATAGCATTAGAAATCATTACCGTGTCACTGTTATTGTAGCCTGCAAGCTCATAAACACTGTAAAAATAGGAAGCAAGCAAAAGCTCGTTAATGGTTGCTCCGAGCTCCTTACCCTTCGCCTTGAGCTTATCAAGTGTTTCCTCACTGAAACTTTTACGGGCAATGAAGGAGGTATCTCTGATATTGTCATCAGTAAGAGGGAATTTGTGGTCGTCTCTTGCATTGATGTTTTTGAAAAGTCTTCTTGCAACCCCCTCCTCTGTTCTTGTAAAGCCGGAATAAACATCATCATAGGAGCGTGAGCCGGTTCTGAATTCCACAGGGCTTATTCCGTTTTCGACATAAGAGGTGTAGTTTTCACAAAAGGCCTGAAGGAAATATTTCAGGTCACCGCCATCCATACACATATGATTTTCAATCATACAAAGCATGCTTTTGCCGTCTTTTATGAAAAGTGCAATTTTAATCTGCAAATCAGCCTCGGGAGGTATGTACTGTGTGAGGAATTCATCAGCCGCCTCACGAAGATTTTCGGGGTAGGAAACGGTGAAAACATCATCAATATTGTAGGGCATAATCTCCCAATGAGTTGATAATCTTGTATCAACAAACCTAGAATGAAGCACGGGAGCCTTTTCAAGTGCACATATTATAACCGTTCTTAGAATATCGGGGTCAGGAACAAAATCATACTCAAATTCGACATGAACCATACGGTCATTGAAGTCGCGGAAAAGATAGTGCATCTTATCCCAGAGCTCAGCATTAAGTCTCTTTTTCATTATTCCTCAACCTCCTGTCTGTACACAAAGTATTTCATATTCCAGGCAAGCACCGCCAGAATGTAGATAAGGTCAACAGCAAGACCTGCAAAAATAACAGGCCAGCCGCCAAGCCAGGTTACAACATTATATGCGGCAAGGATTATGTAAAGCATTGTAGATATAACCGGCATATAAACGAAAAATGAAATCGTGCGGAATTTCTGCTTTGTTGCGTAGGCAAAGCCAAGGTCAGCAAGAAGCATAAGTGATACACCTGCAAGAACAATAGGCCAGGTTACGATTCTGTTTTCAACTGCCACAAGACCTGAAAGGAAGGCAAACACAGAAGCGAGCATTACACAGCCTGCAATAAGAACTCTAGCTATAGGATGATATACACGTCTCATCGTGGAAAGCTTTTTGATTGCAACACCAAGATAGAAAATCACAAGAGCAAAAATACCGCCTACAATAATAAGCCAGCTCTTATCCCAAGCACCCGTAGCCTTACTTACTGAAAAATAGCATATGAAAATAATAACAAGAGAAACAAATCCGCCTATGGGAAGAGCGTACTTCATTATCTGTGCACGCCTTCTCTTTTTCTCTTCTTTGACAAACACATCAAAGCCCTTAACCAAATCACCGAATTCATCAGCAACAAGGTCAGTAATAACCTTTGTATCCTTCATACCTGCACGGGTAATTTCCCTTGCTCTTTCCTGCATTTTATCAAGAAGTCTGCGCTTGTAAAGATAGGTCATCCGGCTGTCACCGAGACCGGCGCAAGACTTTTCTATATACTCAATAAAAGTGTTCATATATATCTCCTTTGTTTTACTGTTTATTTAATAATAGCATAAAAAATTTTTATCAACTTTAAAAAACTGTATATTTTTTAAAAACAAAAGAAAAAATAGTTTTTAAAAAGCAACAAATCTCTACAAAGTAACACCGTCTTTGAAAATTGCTATTTCTCTGTAGCCGTTTTTCTCGTTGCAGGTCTGCGCACCCTCACAGACCTCCTTAATAAGCTGCCAGAATGATTTTTCGTCACCGCTCATAGCATCGAAATCTATCCAATGGGGCTTCTTTTCAAAAAGTGCGGTGTTGGTCGAAATTTTAACTGTAGGCACGGGAGCACCGAGCGGTGTGCCTCTGCCTGTTGTAAAAAGAATTATATGACAGCCTGCAGCAGAAAGATTTGTACAGGCTACTATATCGTTACCCGGACCGTCAAGAAGATTCAAGCCCTTTGCTTTTACTATATCACCGTATGTAAGCACGGCGGTCACAGGGGCGCTGCCGCCCTTTTGCACACAGCCGAGAGACTTATCCTCAAGAGTTGTTATTCCTCCTGCCTTATTTCCCGGTGAGGGGTTTTCGGAAACGGGCTGACCGTGAGAAATAAAATACTGCTTAAAGTTATTTATAAGCTCAACAGTTTTGTCAAAAACAGATTTATTCACGCATCTGTTCATAAGAAGCTGCTCTGCACCGAACATTTCGGGCACCTCGGTAAGAACGGCACTGCCGCCCATTGCTACAAGGCTGTCGGTGATTTTACCGCAAAGAGGATTTGCGGTTATACCCGAATAGCCGTCGCTTCCTCCACACTTCATACCGATTACGATTTCGCTTACGGGAACAGGTGTACGCTTATCCTCTTTTGCTATCTGCTGAAGCTCACGGATTATTTTAACACCCTCGGCAATTTCGTCAGCACAGTCCTGTACGTTAAGAAAGCGTATTCTTTCTTCGTCAACGCTACCGAGCACCTTTTTCATTTCACTTATATTATTGTTTTCACATCCAAGACCGAGAACAAGAACACCGGCAGCATTGGGGTGATTTATAAGTCCCTTGAGCACCTTTTGTGTTCTTTCGTGGTCACCGCCGAGCTGACTGCAGCCGTAGGGATGGGTGAAGCAGAAAGCACCCGTAAGCTCGGAAAGCTTTTGCGAAATACCGTTTACGCAACCAACTGTATTGACAATCCAGATGTCATTTCTTATACCGACTGAGCCGTTTTTACGTTTATATGCCATTACGGTAAAGGGCTCTTCTACGTTTACTGCTTCACAAACAGGAGCATATACATATTCAGCCTTTTCATCAAGAGCTGTTTTAACATTATGGGAATGAACGTGCTCCCCTGCTTTTATATAATCTGTTGCAACACCGATAGGAAAACCGTATTTTATTACCTTACTACCCTTTTCTATATCACAAAGGGCATACTTATGTCCGTTTTCCAGATTTATATACACATTGTCCCTGTCGTGTATTTTAACGAAGCTCATTTTTTAACCTCACTGTCTTTTGCATTATTTTTTTATTTTAGCATATCACAATGTACTTTTCTACACAAATATGAATTTTTTCTATATTTTTTGTTTTATTATTGTTTTTAAAGAAAATTTATGCAATAATTAAGATAGCGAATAACTTTAAGGAGAATTACCTATGAGCTCAATGAAAGAAAGAATGCACACAGGTGAAATATATGTGCCTGACGATGAAGAGATAATGAATGAGCAGCTTAAAAGGCTCAACAAGCTTTATGATTTCAATATGACCCGTCCTACAGAGCTTGACAAAAGAGAAGAAATGCTCAGGGATATGTTTGCTGAAATCGGAAGCAACTGCTACATAGAGCCTCCCCTTCACGCCAACCACGCAGGCTATCACGTTCACTTTGGCAATAACGTATATGCAAACTTCGGTCTTACACTCGTTGACGATACACACATTTATGTTGGTGACTGCACAATGTTCGGTCCGAATGTTGTTGTGGCAACTGCAGGACACCCCATTTTACCCGAGCTTCGCGAAAAGGCACTGCAGTTCAATATGCCCGTACATATAGGCAGAAACTGCTGGCTCGGTGCAGGTGTAATTGTTCTGCCCGGTGTTACAATCGGCGACAACACGGTCATCGGTGCAGGAAGCGTTGTTACAAAGGATATTCCTTCGAACGTAATCGCTGTAGGCAACCCCTGCCGTGTGCTTCGTGAAATAGGTGAAAAGGACAGAGAATACTATTTTAAAGAAAGAAAAATACCCGATGAGTGGTTTAAATAAGGTGAATTATGAATTTAGCTAACAAACTTACAATTTTCAGAATGATACTTGTCCCCTTTTTTGTTGTTTTTATTCTGACGGACTTCACAGCCCACAACGAGCTTATTGCTCTTATTATTTTCGTTGTTGCAACAATTACTGATAAGCTTGACGGCACAATTGCAAAGAGAACAGGCACAGTAACAAATTTCGGTAAATTTATGGACCCGATGGCGGATAAGCTTCTTTGCTGTTCAGCACTTGTGTGCCTTTGTGCAAAGGGTTATGTCCCTGCATGGATAGTGCTTGTAATAATAGGCAGGGAATTTGCCATAAGCGGTATAAGACAGATAGCCGCCGATAACGGAGTTGCAATAGCTGCTTCAAATTGGGGCAAGGCAAAGACGATTGCACAGATGGCTATGATAATAGTTATGCTTGTGCAGATTTCCTTTACCACACTTACACTTGACACCTTAGCGGTAATAATAATGTACTGCGCACTTTTACTTACTGTAGTCTCGCTTATTGATTATATTGTGAAAAACAAAAAGGTGCTTACTATCAACGAATAAGCTTAATAATAAAAGAACCGTAAAGCAAGGCTTACGGTTCTTCTTTTTTTACATACCGATATCGTTGATATTATAAGGTGTCTGCTGATAAACAAAATAGTTGAGCCAGTTTGTAAACATCAGCGTACCGACATTGCGCCAGGTCATTATAGGCTTCTTTGTCGGGTCATCATCAGGGAAATAGTTGTAGGGTACTTTGATATCAAGTCCCTTGTCTTTATCACGGAAATATTCCTTTGCAAGAGTGTCGGCATCATATTCGGAATGACCTGTTGCATAGAAATTACGGCATTCAAGGTCAGAAACAAGGTGTATGCCAGCCTGATCGGAATAAGAAAGAATCTGCAGATCCTTACAAAGGGCAACATCATCAAAATCTATATCCGTATGGCGTGAATGAGGTACAAAGTATGTATCGTCAAAGCCTCGCATAAGAGGATGGAACAGGTCAAGAGGTCTGTGAGGGAACACACCGAACATCTTCTCGGGAAGAGTGTGCTTCTGTATACCGTAATGATAGTAAAGACCTGCCTGTGCGCCCCAGCAGATATGGAAGGTTGAATAAACATTGGTTTTTGACCATTCGAAAATTTTGCAAAGCTCGGGCCAGTAGTCAACCTCTTCAAACTCCATAAGTTCAACCGGAGCACCGGTAACAATCATACCGTCATACTTTTTATCCTTAACCTCATCGAAAACATGATAAAACTTACTCAGGTGATTTTGTGAAGTATTCTTTGAACGGTGAGTCGCCATCTGAAGAAACTCAACATCAACCTGAAGCGGTGTGTTACTCATAAGGCGGAGAAGCTGAGTTTCGGTGACGATTTTTGTAGGCATAAGGTTAACAATGAGAATTTTAAGCGGACGGATATCCTGACTTGCCGCACGGGATTCCGTCATTACAAATATATTCTCGTTTTCAAGCATCTCCCTTGCGGGAAGACTGTCGTTTATTTTAATAGGCATAGTATTTTTACTATATATTCATTAAATATTACCGAAATATTTTAACA
>JBGVGP010000131.1:0-2095 GCA_045121735.1 Acutalibacteraceae bacterium | reverse complement strand
ATTACAAGCACCTGTGTAAGCATTGACGTAACTGTTGTTTTACCGTGTGTACCGCAAACGGAAATACAGTTAGAATACATTCTTGAAATTGCGCCGAAAAGGGCAGCTCTTTCAAAGGTGGGAATATCGCTTTCAAGTGCGGCAACAAGCTCGGGGTTATCCTTTAAAATAGCGGCAGTATAAACAATAATTTCTGCGCCCTCAATATTTTCAGCCTTCTGACCGAGAATAACATTCATACCGAGTCCGCGAAGCTTATCAATATTATCACCTGTGTTATTATCAGAGCCGCTTATCTCATAGCCCCAGGTGTGGAGAATTTCGGCAAGGGGACACATACCCGAGCCGCCGATACCGATAAAATGGATTTTTCTTTTTTCTTTAAGTAGCTTATCTATTTCAAACATAAGGCACCTCTGTAAAATTTTCTTACAACATAATATTATATTGCAAAACGACAGAATAGTAAACACTTTTTTAAAATTATCAAAAATATTTTTTATTCATATAATGGAATAATCAAAAAATACAGACGGGGTGACATTATGAAAGAGAAAACACTTGTAGTTACCGTGAACGATGTACAGAAAAGACTTGCTGAAATATTGACAAATAAAGGCCTGACAGTTATAACTGCAGAAAGCCTTGACGGCAGCACAAAGGAATATATAAGTGACTGCAAAAATATAATTTTGCCCTTTCCGACAAAAGCAGATAAATTCACTTTTATCGCTGACGGTAAAAAGCTTGGTGACTTTCTTACTGAAAAGCAGTGTGTAATCGGAGGCTTGTTAAGTGATGAGGTGATAAATGAAATTGAGAAATCCGGTGCAGAATATACAGATTATTTTAAAAATGAGTCATACGTTCTGAAAAATGCCTTTATAACAAGTCAGGGTGCGCTTCGTTTATTACTTGAAGAAGCCGATGATTTTATTGTAGGCAAAAAGGTGCTTATTACAGGCTTTGGCAGAATCGGTAAATCTCTTGCGTTTATGCTTAAAAGCCTTGGAATGAAGGTGTTTGTGGCCGCAAGGAGTGACAAAGCCTTGACAGAGGCCTTTGCAAGCGGATTTGATGTTTTCAGAATCTCACAGGTACACGGTACACTTTTTTACTATGACTATATTTTCAACACCGTGCCCGAAATCATATTCGAAAAAGCATATATAAGGCACATAAGAGCAGATGCATATTATTTTGAGCTTGCGTCTTATCCCTTCGGTGCTGACAAGGCTGACTTTATAGAACAGGGCAGAAGACATATAAACGGCAGTGCGCTTCCCGGCAGGTATTTTCCTGCGGCAGTTGCTCGGAATATCGCTGACTTTATATTTTTATCGGGGAGGTGAATATATGGAAAAGCTTAATATCGGCTACGCACTTACAGGCTCCTTTTGTACCTTCGAAAAATCAATTGCTCAAATGAAGCTTATCAAGGACGACGGGCACAGTATAATTCCCATAATGTCCTATAATGCCTATAATCTCGATACTCGCTTCGGAAGGGCTGAAGATATTAGAAGAGAAATCGAAGAAATATGTGAAAGGAAGATAATTGCAACAATTACCGATGCAGAGCCTATCGGTCCGAAGAGCCTGACAGATATTATGGTGGTGCTTCCTTGCAGCGGTAATACACTCGCAAAGCTTGCAAACGGAATATATGACACTCCTGTAGCATTGGCAGTAAAATCGCATCTCCGTAATCAGAGGCCTGTTGTAATAGGGGTTTCTTCAAACGATTCACTGAGCGCAACGGCTAAAAATATAGGCACGCTCCTTAATAACAAGCATTATTATTTTATACCGATGAAGCAGGATGACCCTGTTAAAAAGCCCTTTTCCGTTGTGTGTGATTTTACAAGGCTTAAGGATACAATTGAAGCAGCTTTCAACAGCAAGCAGCTTCAGCCGATGCTTATATAAACTAAAATCCCGACACCGTTAATCAGTGTCGGGAATGCTTTTATATCCTGGAATACTTTTCTTTCATTTCAGCAGCTCTTCCGCAACAGAATTTACCCTCGGGACATTTGCCGTTTACATAGCAGCTCGGTCCGTAGTTTATGAAAAGTGAGGGTGCAACCCTGCG
>JBGVGP010000130.1:0-3061 GCA_045121735.1 Acutalibacteraceae bacterium | reverse complement strand
TTTCGTACTCACCCTTGCTCATACCGTATTTTGCAAGGTCAACAAACTGAAATTTTATTCCGCGCTCTTTGAAATGCCTTTGAGCTTTTTTTGTATCAAAGCACTTATTTGTGCCGTAAATCTGTATATTCATTCCGAACTCCTTTATATGAGGTTACCCTATTTTAACGGATAAAGCTATTTTTGTAAAGGGGTTTGTTGAAATTAAGGGCTTTATATGATATACTTATGCAGTAAATAGCAAGTAGTGAGGAATTACTTTATGAAAAAGATTTGTTATATAATCGGCGCAGGTGACGTACCCGAAAATATTAATATAAAGGCAAGTGATGATGATTTCATTATTTGTGCTGACGGAGGCTTCAGATATAATAAGCTTCTGGGCAGAATGTGTGACCTTGTTGTCGGTGATTTTGACTCACTCGGTGAAAATCCCGATTTTAAGAACAAGATAGCACTTCCCTGCGAAAAGGATTTTACCGACATGAAGGTTGCTGTTGATGAAGGTCTTGGCAGGGGCTACAGTCACTTTGTGTTGTTAGGTGCTCTCGGCGGTGACAGATACGACCACTCCGTTGCTAACATAAGCTTACTCAGTTATATTTGCTCAAAGGGCGCTACAGGTGAGATTCATCACGAAAACAAGGTTTTCAAGGCCTTTGCTGACAGTGAGGTTATTCTCCCCTCTTATCTTAAGGGTTATATATCTGTTTTTTCTCTTTGCGATGAAAGTGAGGGCGTCAGCATTGAGGGGCTTAAATATGAGGTTAAGGATGTTAATTTAAGGCTTGATACGCCCTTTGGGGTAAGTAATGAGTTCGTAGGCAAAGAAGCGAAAATCAGCGTTAAAAACGGAAGATTAATGGTAGTGTATAATCAATAAAAGTTTTGGTCAAGCTTTTTCAAAAGCTTGTGGGGTTTTAAGGGGCAACGCCCCTTAACTTATAAAAATACCGAGCAGTTTTATTTCTGCTCGGTTATTTTATTTATAATAGGAACTGCAAAATACGCTAAAGCACATGCCATTGGTGAAAGGATAAAAAGCAGATATGTTAAATCGCTTGTGCCGAAAGAATACCCTATTGAAATCAAAGGATAGCACAGAACAATTATTATGTTATTAAATTCTGATATCATCTTAAAAATAACATTATTTGTTGTTTGAGCCAGATTTATAAAATAATCCTCACTGTTCACTACAAGTGAATAAATCACCGGTATTATACTTGTTATAAAATAAGTTTTGAACAATGACGGATAAGACCGTTGTCGACTTATAAAACCAACAATTATAAAGACCGTTATATAAACAAACGAAAAGAAATTGCATAACAGCGCCGAGCCGGTTCCCAATGAAATAGTATCAATAAACCCTATTTCACCACAAAACAAAGTTTGCAATAACCACATAGTAAAAACGGAAGATACACCTATAAAAATCTGTTTTGACGATTTCATCTTAACACTTCCTTTTAATCTATAAATAAATTATACCATGTAGTTTTCGATTTTTCAACAACACTTTAGCGTAAAAAAGTCACGGAATTTACTTCCGTGACTTATATTTTTACTTATGCTACAAGTCCGCCGATTGCATCGGTTACAGGTGCAAGCTTACCGGGAATGTCAAGACCGTCAATAGCAATAACAATCTTTTCAAGAACTGAAACTATAACATTTACGGTTTCGGGATCGTAGCCCATACCTGTTGAAAGCACAGTGCTGATAGCAGTTAAGTTACCCTCTGTTGTAATAACATCAGAAATGTAGTCCTTCATTGCAACGAATACTGCTTCTCTGTCACCTACAAGCTCAAAGCGTTCACCGCTGATGTCACCGCTTGAAGCAACACGTGCAGTTGCATATGTTGTAACAGCTACAAAATCAAATTCGGGAAGCTGAATACCCATATCGCCGATGATAGTATTAAGAAGCTCTGCGATAGGCATAAGGTTTATGCCGGCCTTTGAAAGGATATTGGGGTTAGCAGCTGCAAATTCTGAAGCTCTTGTATAGCTTGCAATAAGGTCGGGAAGCATCTCGCAAAGGTAAGTAATGGGTGCAGCATAGAAGGTATCTGCAACCTTAAGCACCTTTTCAATGATAAGCTCCATTCTTTCAGCGCCTGAAAGACCTGTTGCAAGAATGAAATCCTTGATTTCGGGCATAGGACCTACATGAAGTGCCTCAACAACAGGAACAAGTGCCTGCTCATATGAGGTGGGAGCAACAAGAAGGCAAAGTGCAAGTGCATCACCGAAGTGCTCTGAGCCTGCTGCACAAGCCTTGATGAACATCTCTCTGTCACCGGGAGTGATACCGAAGGGAATTATTCCGATATCTGCCCATGTTTTACCCTCAGCCTGGGCAGCCATCATATATTCATAGGCTGCAGGGAAGCTCTTGCGAAGCTCGTTGAAGGTAAGGTCTGAAATCTCCTTGGAGCAAAGAGGACCTGTGATCTTTGCTATCATTGTTGCAAATGCATCTGTAAACAGAAGTGCATCGGGATTATAGTCGGAAAGTGAGCCGATGATTACTGCATCGAGAGTATCAATTGTTTTTGAAACATTTTCCTCTGTTAAGGGCCATGCAAAGAGACTGCTGAAGTCCTTGCTTTCTGCGTTGTATGCTTCTACCTCTGCTTTAACATCAGGAGCAGTTCTGCCCTGCATCTTTGAAATAAGGTCAACAAAGTCTGCAAGGAATACCTTGAACATATCGCTGTTCATAACCTCACCTGCAATACTGTTCTGTACTGCATCGGTCTTGATATCCTTTGTCATAAGCTTAACAACGGTATCGAAATTGTTACCGTAAGCAAGAGTTTCAAGAATGTAGGAAGCGAAGTATGAGAATACAACCTCTCTGTCGCCGTCAATTCTTACTCTGCTGCCCTTGTTTGCACCGCTTGCATCAACAGAAGCAGTACCCATTGAAACAACCTTCTGAATATCAAGAGCGGGAGCTGAAAGACCTGCTTTTGTAAGAACCTCATTGAGAAGTCCGTCAATTGTAGGCATTACAAGGTGTGCTCTCTTTTCAACACCCTTTTTGCTGT
>JBGVGP010000129.1:0-5150 GCA_045121735.1 Acutalibacteraceae bacterium | reverse complement strand
GCACCTCGGCTTATTATTACAAGCCTTTTTCAATGGAGCTTGCTTCAAATATATATTATGAGCTTATTGCAGCTTACAGAAATAATCTTTACGCTTCACAGCCGGAGCTTTACAGTGAAATCGCAGACGAGGTTAGATATTATCCCTTCTCTGTAACGAGACTTGATGAATGTCCGAGTGCTCTTATTGAGGTAGGCTATCTGACAAACGACGCAGAATGCTATATGCTTACCCGTACAGAAAATCAGCAGCTTATCGGACAGGCTATAGCAAGAGGTATCGAGTCCACTCTCAGACAGTGACAGAGGTTATAAGAAGCATTATTACCCCGGGTATGCCGCCAAGGGCACTTACCGAAGCTGTAAAGAGATTAACCGGCAAGGAAACGGGAGTAAACCACGAAAGCACATAAACGGCAAAAAGACCTGTGAGGCCTGAGGAAGCCGTAAGTAAAACAGATTTTAAAAAGTGCTTGCTTTTAAATGAAACAGTGAGTATTATTATAAGTGAAATAATAATTGACGCTGCAATTAAGCCGATATAAAAGGACAAATTAAAGACCACCTTAAAGCTTTTATTTTTAATTATAATCGGCGTTGCGGCATAATATGAATAAAGGGAGACCTGAAAATGAAAATTTTAAAGCTTACACCTCCTACAAAGGATTATATATGGGGCGGCACACGCCTTTCAAAGGAATACGGAATACTTTCCTTTGAGGACAGACAGGCAGAGGCGTGGATGCTTTCCTGTCACGAGGCCGGACAGTGTGTTATAGAAAACGGCAGCTTCAAGGGCAGAACACTCAGTGACGTGCTTTCCGATGAGGGCAAGAATTACCTCGGCACAAACTGTGCAAAATTCAAGGAGTTCCCCATTCTTATAAAGCTTATTGATGCGCTTGATAATCTTTCCGTTCAGGTTCACCCCGACGATGCCTATGCTCTTGAGCATGAGGGCGAGTACGGCAAAACCGAGGCGTGGTATATTGTTGACTGTGACGACGATGCCGAAATTATCTACGGCTTTAAAAAGGACATCGACAAGGAAACCTTCCGTAAGAGCATTGAGGAAAACACCCTGCTTGATTATGTAAACCGTGTAAAGGTCAAAAAGGGCGATATCTTCTTCATCGAGGCGGGAACACTCCACGCTATATGCAAGGGTATATTACTTGCAGAGGTTCAGCAGAACTCCAATACAACCTACCGTGTATACGACTACGGCAGACTTCAGAACGGTAAGCCCCGTGAGCTTCATATTGAAAAGGCCCTTGACGTAACAAGCACAAAGGCTATTGACGCAAGCGGCAAGCCCCAGGGAGAAACCGAAAAGAAGGACGGCTACAGTGAAACACTCCTTACAAGCTGTGAGCTTTTCACCGTTAAAAGACTTGACGTTGAAGAAAAGGCTAAGCTTTGTGCCGATGAAAAATCCTTTGTTTCACTTGTTGCCCTTGAGGGTAACGGCGTTGTAATGTACGCTGACAGCTGTGTAACACTCTATAAGGGTGACAGCCTTTTTGTACCTGCAGGTCTCGGCGAATTTGAAATTTTAGGTGAGGTTACCGTTATTGAAACAAGGGTATGATTTGTGCAAAAGGAATAAATATATTTGTTTATTCTTCTGTTGACAACAGTGCCCTGAGGTGCTATCATATTAAGGAAATAATCTTCAGGGCGAGGTGCAATTCCTCACCGGTGGTAAAAGCCCACGAGCCAAAGTCATCTTTGTGCAGATTCGGTGTGATTCCGAAGCCGACGGTATAGTCCGGACGAAAGAAGAAATACGTTATAAGTATTTGAAGCCTTGGTATATTTTATATACCGGGGCTTTTTTCTTGGGATTATTCAATATAATTAAAAGAAGGTATTATCATGAAAAAAACAAAACAGAATCCCCTTGTAGTTCTTGCAATATGTGCAATGCTTTCAGCTATGAGCTTTGTGCTTATGCTTCTTGAATTTCCTGTAACCCCGCCTGCGATGGGCCATCTTAAAATGGACTTCAGCGACGTTCCCGCACTTTTTGCCGGCGTATTTTTCGGTCCCGTATATGCAATAGTAGTTGAGCTTGTGAAAAATCTGCTCGAGCTTGTTTTCAAGGGATTCGGAACACAGATGGGCTTCGGTAATCTTATGAATTTCATCGTAGGCTGTGCCTTTGTTGTGCCTTTTTCCTTTGTTCTTCGAAGAAAAGAGGAAAAAATGAAGGAAACAAAGACCTTACTTGCTGCAGGCATATGCGGAGTGTTGAGCATAGTTGTTATCGGTGTTGCGGCAAACTATTTTGTAGCACCCTTGTTCTTCAAGTATTTCCTTAATATTGAAATCGGCGGAGAAACTCTTATTACTGCTGTTGCTTCTGCTACTGCACTTAATGCAATAAAGGGCGTAATGCTTGCTGTTGTGGCATTTCCTATTGTAAAGGGTATGCTTGACGCAGTAAAAAAGATAGTAAAAGCAAATTGATTAATTTTTTGTTAACAACCTCTTGCCTTTTTTGTTTGATGAGTGTATAATTATTAAGGTTTATTAAAATCTGGAGGTTAACAATGAAGGCAAGAAAGCTTATTTCTCTTATATTGTCTGTTGTAATTATACTCAGCAGCTTTTCCGTAAGCTGTTTTGCAGCTAAAAAATACAACTATGTTGTTCTCGGTGACTCTATAGCCTACGGCTCCGGTCTTCTCAACGCTACCGAGGCCTGCTACGGAAAAATGGTTGCCGACACCTGCGGCTTCAATTATGCAAATCACGCAGTACCCGGTGCAACATCCTCGGAGTTTCTTGATGAGCTTGATAAGAATGTAATACGCGGCGATCTTTTAAGATCAGATATTGTAAGCATATCAATCGGCGGTAATGATTTCCTTAACGAGCTTTCAAATCTTATGTATGATTCTATTGTAAAAAAGGATTACACAGAATTTGATACAGTTGGCGAGAGCATCTACACAAATGTCAGAAAAGTAATTAATATAATACTGAACTTAAGCCCCGATGCTGTTATTTTATTACAGACTCTTTATAATCCTATGACAGGCTATCTTAAGGAGAGCTATCAGCAGGGTGCTGACCGTGTGAACGCTGCCGTTTACCGCCTTGCAAAGGAATATCCTAAAAACGTTGCCGTTGTTGACGTCGATTCTGCTCTTACGGGTGACGAGGAAAACTTTGCTGACGATACATTGCATCCTACTGCAAAGGGTAACAAGAAAATTGCCGAAGCGGTGCTTTCTGCTTTAAGATCTCTCGGCTTTACAAAAAAGACAGCCATTAAAACAGATACCGTAGGCATTGACGTGCGAATCGGCCCCGTTGTTTCACAGGCTCTTGAGCTATATGCGTTCTTTTTACACGCTATTGCAAGGGCTGTTGGTGCAATAAAAATTATAATGGGATAAGCAAAATAAAATCAACCCCGACGGATTAGCCGAGTGTTCTTAAGGACACTCGGCAGTTTTATTCGCCGTACGGTGAGTGATATCGCTTTGCAGTTATATTATGTTTCGCATAGTTTTATTGTCCTTCGGACAGCTTCAGGTGAATAAAATAACACTTTTGATTTATCAAAAATATCACTGAAAATTTTAATTTGCAATATAACTTATACACACCGAAGAAAATATTTTCAGACGGGCATTATTCCATTCAAAGCCTATAACCCACTATGACACCTTCAAGCCGAAAGTGTCACTTTTTTTACAAAAAATGGGAGCACTTCATTACAAAGTGTCTCCCAATAATTTTTAACTGTCCTTGCAACCTCATACGTTACTCCGACGGGGTTGATTTTATTTTGTGAGCCTGAATATTTTACAGCCGTGTGCATTTACCTTTGCCGAAATGCGGCTTTCGTCTGTCTGTGCACTTTCCCTTGTCCATAATTCGAGGATTTTGTAAGCATCCTTTTCAATGCCGTAGCCTTCAAAGTCAACGGCAATTTCTCTTTCCTCGTTACAGAGGTTGAAAAGCGCAATAACGCTGTTACCGTTTTTGTCCTTACAGTACCAGGCAGCCTCGTTACGGTTGCGGAAAAGCTGACGGTTATCTGTTGAATGCTGATTTATTTCAAGCACGTCTCTGTTAGTGATAACCTCAAGGTCCTCGGGACGGTTTTCACGCAGCTCACCGCCTAAAATAAGGGGAGAACGGAAAACTGACCATAAGGTGAGCATTGTTCTTTGCTCATCGGGAGTAAAGCTTGTGTAACGGTCACGGTCACCGAGACAGGTGCAGGTTTTACTTATTTTACCCAAGGGGAGCATGTCACAGTCGGGCCAGCAGCCGACTTTTACGTGAGGTGCCCATTTTTCACATCTTTCAAACATAGCGTAAAGCTTGTCCCAATGGTCCCAGAAGTCACCGGTCATTCTCCACATATTTGCATTCTGTGAAAGGTGGAAGGCCTCGTTTATTACTGCAGGACCGGGGGAAAGTGAAAGCACCATTGCTCTGCCGCAGTTATCAATTGCCTTACGTATCATTTCTATTTCTTCTTTTGCACTGTATGGGTCGTGAGGCTTGAACTCGGTGTTGGCAATATCGTCAACCTTTACAAAGTCAACACCCCAGGATGCATAAAGCTCAAAAATGCTGTTGTAGTAAGCCTGCGCTCCCTCGCAGGTACGAAGTCCGTACATATCTGTGTTCCACAGGCAAAGTGAAAAGCCCTGGGCGATTTCACGTGCAGTTTTATCTGTGCTCTTTACGGGTGTGTTGCCATGCACTGCCTGGCGGGGAATACCTCTCATAATATGTATGCCGAACTTTAAGCCCATAGCGTGAATTTTATCGGCAATAGCCTTGAAGCCTACACCGTTTGCAGAAGAAGGAAAACGGTTTTCTGCAGGAATAAGGCGTGAATATTCATCCATGCAAAGCTCGGTGAAATTGTTATAGAAATTACTTGTTGCTTTAGGCTCGTACCACTGAATATCACAGGTGATATATTCATAGCCGTAGTCCCTGAGGTTGTCGGCAACATACTGTGCGTTGCCTAAAAGCTGCTCCTCATTTACAGCGGCGCCGTAGCAGTCCCAGCTGTTCCAGCCCATCGGGGGAGTAAGGGCAAAGGTATCTTTTTTGAGCATAGTTCTTCTCCTTTGTTTATTTAATGAATAATGAATGATTAA
The DNA here is from genome assembly GCA_045121735.1 of Acutalibacteraceae bacterium. Lineage (GTDB taxonomy): Bacteria > Bacillota > Clostridia > Oscillospirales > Acutalibacteraceae > UBA6857. Next base: position 13 of record JBGVGP010000129.1, on the reverse strand, counting down.
TATTGAATAATGA